>CAYIFE010000056.1:0-3878 GCA_964362605.1 uncultured Candidatus Saccharibacteria bacterium | reverse complement strand
GTTTTTAGCCGAACGAAATCGGACAAAAAAAGCAACACGAAAGTTCTCTTAACTCAAAAATGAGAGCTTAATAATCCGGCAATAATTCGGCAAGCCAATGCGGCAATTGCCGAATTGCTTTGCCGCTTTGCCGCATTGTTGCCGAATTGCCGAATTGCCGCATTATTCGGCAATTTGCCGCATTATTTTTTGCAAAGATTCGCTGTATTTGACATAAGCGTAAAACAAGTGTGAAACACTGAAAACGGGCGAAAGCGGCAAACATGCGTAAAACAAGGGCTAATAGGATTTTGGATTTTGGGGTGTTTGCCGATTTACAAATAAAACAGAAATATAACATTCAATTCCTTGATTTCTTTGATTGCTTCGTCCGTTTGATGTTTTTACCGGTTTACATCTAATGCGAGATTCCGTAACTCGTGTTTACCGATTTACAAGTGCTCCGGAATTCTCATCCTATAAAAATCATGGGTTTGCAAAAACCTCCCACTTGTTTGTAGAAGGAGTTTGTTCACAGTGTTTGCCGATTTACACGAGTTACGTTCAGTCCTTGTATTTCATTTCTCGGTCATAGAAGCCACATTTATAGAGCCGATAGAGCAACCTGTAGTTTTCTCCTACCGTGGGATCTGTGCCAATTTTTTCAAGCCAGTTTATAAATTGTCTCGCTTTATATCCATGAAGTTTTTTGTAGAAAAATGGAATTATGATGTTCTTTAGTTGTCCAAATTCTCTCACGACCAGTACCACCTTATCTCCACGCATATGACCGTCTCTTTGATATGATTTGAACCTGTAGACCCGATTTTTTAGACCCATTGAATCTCTTACCGCCTCCACAAGTTCTGTGTCCCGCCAATGCATAGATAACGCAAACGCCGGAACTCTTCCCTTTGTCTTAATTCCTTTCTTCGCGCTTCTCCTCGTATGGAAAGTAAAACACCCTTCTCCATCTATTAACCCGCGAATATATTCATTTGATAGTTTCATGTGTTTGCCGATTTACAAACATTACGCGGGAATAATTGTTGCACCGACAACCATATATAGTATATCATACATAGTTGATATACTTCTTCAACAATACTATGACCAACAAATCCGAACTCGGGAAATTTGGCGAGGATGTTGCCTGTGAATATTTAAGGGATCTCGGTTACCAGGTCCTTGAACGGAATGTCCGCAGGACATACGGTGAACTTGATATTGTCGCAAAGGACTCCGCAGGAGTTCTTGCCTTCGTAGAGGTGAAAACAATGTATGCGAGCGAATTTCTCAAACCGGAAGATAATTTGACCTCGGCAAAATTAAAAAAGTTCCAACGCATTGCGTCTCTCTTTGCCGGCGCGCATGCTAATCTGATTCGTGACGACAGGGGATGGAGAGTTGATCTTTTGGCTATTTCAATCCCGAACGAATACGGAACGCCAACGCCCCATGAATTGACAAGAAAAGAAAAAGATGTTCTTTATAAGAGCATCTCCTTCTACCAAAATATCTGCTAGAGCATCCGCCTGTTGATAATGTGTGGATAATTCGTTTAACGTATGTGATTATAGAGTTTTTTGTACTCCCGCGCGGAGGTGCTAAAGTCAAAATTTTCCTTCATGCAGTTTTTCCTCATCTTCTCAAAAACCTCTTTCTTGCTGTAGATCGTGAGCGCGGTTTGCACGGCGGCGTTTAGTTCCTTGGCATTTGGTTTTTTAAACACGATGCCCGTTTGCATATGCCGTACGCTGTCGTGCAGACCGCCGGTATCGCGCACGATGGGAATGGTACCGTACCGCATGGCGATCATCTGCCCCAAACCGCTCGGCTCAAAGAGCGACGGCATGAAAAAGAAATCACTGCCTGCGTAGATCTGATGTGAGAACCGTTCGCTGAATATGATGCGTGCCGCTACGCAACTTGGAAATTTTTCCGCGATGCGCGTGAGCGCCTGTTCGTACTTCGGCAACCCTTTTCCGAGAAACACAAACTGCGCGTTCGTGCGTTTGAGCCACCTGTGCATGTTGGCAAGCATAAGCCCTATTCCTTTTTGATCGGTCAGGCGCGCGACCATACCGAACAGGGGAACCGCGCTGTCTACGCGCAAACCGAGGGCGTGCTGAAGAGCGAGCTTGTTCACAATTTTTTCGCGCGCCGTTCTACGAGAAAAACGGTGCGCGATGAATAGATCGCGTGCAGGATCAAAGAACGCCGCATCAATGCCGTTTAAAATACCGGTCAGTTTTCTCTTGCGCGCGCACAAAAGCTGTTCCAACCCTTCGCCGTACTCTCTCGTCTGGATTTCGCGCGCGTAGCGCTTGCTCACGGTCGTCACCGCGTCGGCGCTACGGATGCCTTCGGCAATGAAATTGTAGTTTTTGCCAAACTGCCGGAACGGGCTTCTCTCGCCCTCCCGCAGAAACCATTTGTCAATTTCTTTTGCACGCCACTTCCCTTGATTGCTTAAATTATGGACAGTGAACACGACCTTCGGAGTTTCGAGTTTCGGACGTAAAGTCCCGTGGGAACCATGTCCCTCTACGGGATTTCGTATTTCGTATTTGCGCTTTAGCAAGGATGCTAAAGCACCGGTGTGCCAATCATTGCAGTGCACGATGTCCGCTCTCAGAAACCCCCGTGAGATCAGCTCAAAAACCGCTTTTGAAAAAAAGGCGAAGCGCTTGATCTCTGTCGCGGCACCGACAAAGGCGGTCTGTTCAAAATAGGGCGCCGGCCCCGTGCTCAAATATTTCGCGTTTTCCACGAGATACACCTCTACCGCTCTCGCGTGCTTGAGAGCGGTCTTATACAGCGAGACATGCTGGGTTTCCCGCGCGAGCGATATCGGAACATCCGCCGCAATGCGCTTGACGCCGCTGATGTTAATGAATGCGTACCGTGGAATGACAATGGCGGTCTTCACGCCGCTGTGCGAGAGCGCGCGCGGCAATGCCTCCATCACATCGCCGAGACCGCCGACCTTCGCTATCGGCGCGAGTTCGGCGGCGGCAAAAAGAACTTTCATACTATGAGTATGAGCGACTTCACAAAAAAACGACAGGGGTTCTCTAGTAATTAGACGCCTCGGTGTTCCGGCTGGCCGGAGGAAAGACGATCGTACTCCCGCCGGTATTTCCCGATCATGTCCAACACTTGCGCGTTGGTCACCTGCTTGCGGAGAAGGTCAACGGCGTGTATGGCGTCATAGATGTCGTTTTTGGTGTCAAGCTTCCAAATCGCGTCGCGCCAGAGAATCGCCTCTTCAAAATTTTCCTTCTGCGCCGCCTCGCGCATTGTCTGACGCATGAGCGCGATGAACGCGTCGTACACCCACGGCTCCCTGTTTTCTTCCGTGCGCGTCTTAAACGGGATGCGCGGGTGTTCTTTGTATTCGTTATATATCTTCCGTATGTAACCGGTGCGCTGCCACTCAAAGGTTTTGGCAATAATCTTCTGATAGTAGTCCTGCGCGCGTGCGAGTGTTTCTCGCTCCGCCTTCGGCACGCTCCGGATGGCATCAAGGAGCATCCATGCGCCCGCCTCTATCACTTCAAGCGACCACCAGGGACGGGCGGATGCCCAAAAGAAGTGATCGGAGGCGAGTGCCTGATCCAGCTTTGCGCGCGCGCCGCTCACGGCGGGGTCTCCCGGGTCTCGCGCCTTGACCGTCTCAAGCACAAGGCGCTGGAGCTCCCACTGCCACGCGTGGATCTCGTTTTTTTCGTCGCGCCAGGTCAAAAATTGCTTGCCTTCTTCAATGTCGCGTTCATTAGAGGCCCATGTGGAAACCACCGGCGTCACCTCGCGCCGCGCGGTAAAACGTTTCGGAAGCTCCGAAATGAACGCGTGGTCAAATTCAGTGGAGGTAAGCAAACCGGTCAGGAGCTTTT
>CAYIFE010000055.1:0-3918 GCA_964362605.1 uncultured Candidatus Saccharibacteria bacterium | reverse complement strand
GCCACGACACCATTGTCGTGTTTGACCGCATACGGGAAAATCTGCGCCTCTCCGGCGGGGGTAAAACGGATTTTAGCGGGTTGGTGAACAGCAGTGTCAACCAAACCATGGCGCGCTCCATCAACACCTCGCTCACCATTGTGCTGGTACTGCTCGCGCTGTACTTTTTCGGGGCGCCGAGCTTGCGGTATTTTGTGCTTACCATTATCGTCGGCACCGTCGTCGGCACCTATTCTTCCATTTTCGTGGCAAGCCCGCTTTTGACCCTCTGGCAACGGCGCACATGAGAATGTATGCCTGCCGCAGGGGGCTGTTGACAGCGATTTTATAAGGTGGTAAGCTACACTACGTATACCAATTAAGACAAACTAACCCATGGTCGAAAAATCAACCAATGCCAGCACCAGCGCCTTTCTTGAGCAGTTTTTGACCGGCTTGGAGCCGAAGTACCGCGAGATCATTAAGGCCCGATTTGGGCTCGCCGGCGGCCAGGCCCAAACCCTCCAGGAAATAGGCGATCGGTACGGCATCACCCGCGAGCGTGTGCGGCAAATAGAGGTTTTAATCTTGGAAACCCTGCGGGCGAAAAAAGACCAATCCTACCTGAAGCAATTTGTCCAACTCGCCGTCAGCCAGCTTAAAAGCGCCGGGGGCGTGCAGGCGGAAACCGCGTTTTTCAATGCTTTGCAGAAAGCGCTCGGCGACAAGACGCCGGAGGCGCTGTTCACCAACCACGCCCGGTTTTTACTGGAGCTTTCGGGTAAGGCGTCGTTCTACCGGGACAACTACGGCCAGTGGCATCCCTACTGGTATCTCGGCGAAACCGATAAAAAGCGCGCCCATGCGTTCGTTTCAAAACTTGAAGCGGCTCTCGCCGCGAAGAAGGACGAGATCGTTTCCGCCCATGCGTTTGACGCCGTACACGCCACCCTCGCCGCCGCCGTGCGCATCCCCGAAGCGGCCGGAAAGAATTTTATCGCCGTTTCAAAGAAATTCGGCGCAGGTCCGTTCGGCACGTTCGGGCTCATGGAGTGGCCAGAGGTTAATCCCAAAACGGCGCGCGATTGGGCGTACGTTATTTTGAAGCGCGAGCGCCGCCCCATGCACTTTACCGAACTCTCAAGCGCTATCGCCAAACACCGCACCAACAAGCCTACCAACCTGCAGACGGTGCATAACGAGCTCATCAAGGACAACCGGTTCGTGCTCGTGGGACGGGGTCTCTATTCCCTGCGCGAATTCGGCATCGTTCCCGGCACGGCGCGCGAAATAATCGCGCACATGCTCACCAAGCATGGCCCGATGCCGTCAAAGCGCGTCATTGAGACGGTGAGAGAACAGCGCGTACTCAAAGACGCGACCATCCTCATCAATTTGCAGAACAAAAAGCACTTCCAGTGTCTGCCCGACGGCCGTTACTGCGTGCGGCAGGCGTAGGGGTGGGCACTGGTAACTGGGGACTAGGGAGCAGTTCTTTTTTGTTGTAAACTGTTCTTATGCCCGTTAACCTGCCGATTGTCGGAGAGTCCCTGCTCATCGGCCTTGGATGGTTTGTGTACGTCTTGAACCTCATCTGGCCGCTCATCGCCTGCGCCATTTTGTTCCCGATGCTCAAATCAACATGGATGTTCTGGCGGCAGGCGATATTTAAAGACAAGATAAAGTGGGTCCTCCTGGAACTTCGTATTCCGCGGGAAATAAAGAAAAGTCCGCAGGGCATGGAACAGGTGTTTACCACGCTCCACGCGCTCGGCAACTACGCGGGGACACTGGACGAAAAGTATTGGGACGGGGAAGTCACGCGCTGGTTTTCGCTTGAGCTGGTGAGTTTTGGCGGCGAGATACATTTTTACATCCGGACGTACCAAAAGCACCGCAACCTCGTGGAGGCGGCGTTTTTTTCATACTATCCGGATGTGGAGGTTGCCGAAGTGCCCGACTACGTTGACAAGATCCCGCCCAACATCAAAGAACTCTACGCGATGGACCATGATCTGTGGGGGGCAGAGCTGGTCCTGCGGCGCGAAGAGGCCTATCCGCTCCGCAGTTATCACGATTTTGAGGCGCCGGAAGAGGAACAGCAATTTGATCCGATCTCGGTGTTTCTTGAAGTTTTGGGGAAATTAGGTAAGGAGGAAACGGTTGCCATGCAGTTTCTCATTGCGCCGGTTTCTCCGCGTGAGTGGCCGAAGGAATTTGATGCTTTGCTCCAGAAATTGAAAGAGCCGAAGATGAAGAAGGAGAAAAAAGCGGGCGAGGTGGAAAGTTTTGCGCGCATGATTGCTCGCTCTCCGGGAGAGACGGATGTGCTCAAGGCCGTGGAGCGGAACCTTTCACGGCCGGCGTTCAATACCATCATCCGCCTCCTCTACCTTTCTCCCCGGGCGGCGTTCTCGGATCACCTGCCGAGCCGCGGCGTTTTGAGCGGGTTCAAGCAGTATGAAGCCGCCGATCTCAACCAGTTCATCCCCAACTTCGGGACGATGACGCGCGCGCGCATCTGGCACTTCCCCTACGTCTTTCCCGCCCGCCGCGTAGAGTACCGGAAAAATCGGATCCTGCGCGCGTTCCGCACCCGTGAAACGCCCGTCGGCCCGTTCATGGGCAGAATACTCACCTCGTACCTGTTTAACTGGAACTTCGCTTCGCACTGGTCAAAACTGAACACCGAGAGTTTGGCGACTCTCTACCACCCGCCGACATTTTTGGTGCTCACCGCGCCCCACATCAAGCGTGTGGAGAGCCGCAAGGGCGGCCCGCCGGCCGGTCTGGCTATTTTTGGCGACGAAAAGAACATTGAGCAGTTTCAGTAGCGCATACCGGTATGGGAATTGAACAATACAATCCGCTCGTGCGCGCATTCGCCGCAGTAAAAGAAATTGATCCGACTGCGTGGGCGTACGCGTTCGGCGCTTCAGAACCGATAGTGGAAACCATTCGGAACGTTTTTATCGGCATAGACGCCGTGCTGTTTGTGGCGTTCATTGCGGTGCTCATGCAAGCGGTAAAATACCGACCCATTCTGCAGCCCGAGCACGGCGAAGCCGTGAAGAAAGCATACACTCTGCGGGACGCGCTCATGCGCGAACGCTGGAGCGCTATTGTCGCGCGCGCCGCGCCCGGCCAGCCCGATTCCATCCGCTTTGCGCTCATTGAAGCGGACAAGCTCGCTGATGATGTGCTGAAAAAACTGGGGTTTGAGGGCGAGCACATGGCGGACCGCCTTGAGCAGATTGATGAGGACGAACTGCGGTCGCTTTCCGGTCTGTGGCGCGCCCACCGCGTGCGCAACAACCTGGTGGACACGCCCGGCTTTGCCATGAGCGTTGACGAGGCGAAAAAACTACTCTCGCTCTACGAGGTGTTTTTGAAAGAGGTGCATATAGTGGAATAGAATTTTCAATTCACCAACAGCAATTTTCACTGATGACGCGCGAAGGAAAAATCCAGATAGTCAAATATGCGCCGCCTCCGCCGGAGCTTCCCATCTACGGCCGCGTGCGGAGCGAGGACGTTTCCTTCATCGGCCGCACCAATTACGTCGCCGCCCTTGAGAAGAAGGAGTTCATTTTTGGCATCAAGCGCGTTGACCGCCGCCAACATGTCTATATCATCGGCAAAGCGGGCGTGGGCAAGTCAAAATTGCTGGAACTTTTGGTCCGGCAGGACATCGCCGCCGGCCATGGCGTGTGTCTGATGGATCCTCACGGCGATGTGATACGCGCGGTGCTGGAGTTTATCCCCCGCGAGCGCATAGCGGACGTGGTCATCATTGACCCGTCCGACATGACCCACCCGGTTTCGTTCAATCCGCTGGCCAACGTTGACCCCGATTTCAAACACCAGCTCACCCAGGGTCTCATTGAGGTGATGGAAAAACAGTTTGGCGCCAATTGGACGCCGCGGCTTGAGCACGTT
>CAYIFE010000054.1:0-3946 GCA_964362605.1 uncultured Candidatus Saccharibacteria bacterium | reverse complement strand
CTCCCGTGTGCAATCCGATCAGGCGATTTGACACTGTGACGAATACATTTCACTCCGATACGGGGAATATTCCAGTTTCAACAGTTCTAGATTTTGCCTTTTTTGAAATAGCTAGGACCCCTTCCGGCGGGAAGTTTATCGTACTTGGAGACGCCGATTACACCACTTATAATTTTCTTACGGTTATAGATGCTATTTCCGGGACGGTTGTCGCTCAAATCCCGGCGTCAGAGGCCGTTATTGCACCCATCTATTCCTCAAAGTTGAATCAGGTTTGGTCGCATTGTTTTGGGCTCATCCAGCCATTTTCCAACTCTTGTGAGAGGGGGAAAGTTGATGTTTTTGATTTAAACACAATGACAAAAATTAAAACCTTGGAACTCATTCAATCGATAGGCGATATTGCATGGCCGGCGTTTTCTCCCGACAATAAGTTTTTTTACCTATCAAATTACAAGCCGCAGGGCGCTGTTATCGCTGTCGATACCGCAACGTATCAGCAGACCGCAATCCAAGTCGGGAAGAATCCGGTGGGTGTCTTTATTCAAGGCAATACCGCAACGCATCAGTTCTAATCAGAAACTGAAGAGTTAGTTCGCGTGCCATTCTGTCGCCCTATTACCGTCTCCCAATCCACCGCTTTCATAAACGCCTCTAGATAATCGGCTTTTTTGATGCCGTAGTCAAGCGTGTAGGCGTGTTCGAATATGTCGAGGACGAGGAGTGGTGCGCAACCGGCAAGGTGGCCCATGTCGTGCTCGTCTACCCAGACGTTGAAAAGTTTGTCGGCAACCATGTCGCGGTAGAGGATTGCCCAGCCGATGCCGCGCATCATTCCCACCGCTTTGAAGTCCGCGAGCCAGTTTTCGTAGTTTCCAAACTGTTCCCGTATTCCTTTCTCTATTTTTTCGCTTTGAGTTGCTTCAAGTATGTGTGTCTTTTTTCCTAAATTCTCAAAGTACAGCTCGTGCAGGCGCATGCCGTTCCACTCCCAGCCAAATCGGCGTTTTAACTCGCTCCAGCCGGGTGTACCGGCTTTGTCCGCCGCGCTCAAAGAGGCAAGTTCATCGGAAAGCGCGTTCACGTTTTTCACATACCCTTGGTAGAGCGCGAAGTGGTTTTTGAGGAGCGTATCCGAAAACCCGGGCGTGCCGAGCAAATGGTCAAACGTTTTGGGTTGGTACATATGTCCTTAACTATAAACTATACACACAAAACTTAAAACTTGACGACTAAAAAGAGCCCCGCGGAGGGCTCTTTGTGCGATCAGCTTGAAGCGTGACCGCGTCGCTTTCCCGGGCTTACAGCGCCGGGACGGCTGATGAAGGTGCTAGCCGATGAGCGCTCCTTCTACGATCCTGAGGATCATAGCGAGAGGTAGCAGCGTGGGCGGCACGTCGGGGTGCGAATGGCTCCCGTTGAGGATCATCTTCACTTCCTCAACGCCCCCGCCGTTTGCCGCCTTGAACACGAACCACCGGCCGTCTTCCCACATGCCCTCCTGCGCAACCATGAAAAGCACCTCCGGGCCGTGGCGAATGCCCGCAACCTCGGCTTCCGCCAAGCGAAGAGAGACGGCAATCCGCTCCATCGTCGCAACAGGCACAAGCCTGTCCTGTTTCACAATCTGGACGTTGCCGCTCGGCTGTTGTTGGATAACAACCGCCGCGCCGAGGCCCTTGGGCCAACGCGCCCAGGACTGGAACTTCGGGTTGCCGGTCTGGGCCGCCACGATGCGAAGGTGTCTACCACCGCGCTCCGTTTCCACAACCGTTGCCTTTCCCTCTTGCTGGAGTTTCGCAAACTCCGCCGCGCAGGAATGGAACTGACGCTGGGCGTAGAACTTCGCGTCCAAGATCTTGAACACGATGTCGATGACCTGCCGGGGGTCGTCGGCGAAGCGCTCGTTGAGATCCTTGACGACACTCGCCAGACCAAACGTATCGCGTTCCGGTGCCGCATCCGTGTCAGCGGCATACGCAAGGATCGGCGCGAGCTCGGGCTCGCCCGCGATACCCATCGCTTGCGCGATGAGCGTTGTCGCGCACTCGCCGCGCTTGCGCCGCCGACCCGCCATCAGATCGGGATGCTCATTGTATGGCGAGTTCCCGACACCGATGAGCAGATCGGTCGGCTCCGGTTGCCAGTCAGCTGCCATGGCGCCGCTTGTCCAGAAGTGGAGCGACGCCTGCGCCGCGCCCGGGAAGCAGAGCTTCCCAAAGCGCAGCACCAGCCAGAGCGCCGCCAACTCGTCCAGGTGCGGGCGCGCGTGCGTGGCTATTCGGCGAACCTGCTGGATCAACTGCTGGGGGAGCTTCATGGCTCCTCCTTTTTGTGGAAGAAGGGGAAAAAGAGGGGATTTTCAAGGACCAAAAAAGAACGCTGGCATTATAGCAGTTCTCTTTCTTACTGTCAAATCGGCGACTAGATCTTTCCCACCAAGTCCATTCCCGGTTTGAGGTTCTTCTTGCCCGGTTCCCAGCTGGCGGGGCACACCAATCCTTTATGCTCGCGCACGAATTTTGCCGCCTGCAGTTTCCTGACCGTTTCGGCCATACTGCGGCCGATGGCGTTGTCGTGTATCTCAATAGTTTTTACCACACCGTCGGGATCAATGATGAACGTACCGCGCAATGACACGCCTTCATCTTCAATATAGGTGCCGAATTCGCGGCAGAGCCGGCCGGTCGGATCGGCAAGCATGGGGAATTTCACCTTCTTAATAGCCAGCGAGGTGTCGTGCCACGCTTTGTGGACATGCACCGAGTCGGTTGAAACGCTCATCAGTTCGGCGCCCAGTTTTTTAAACTGCGGGTAGAGGGCGGCCGCTTCTTCCAATTCCGTGGGGCAGACAAAGGTGAAATCGCCGGGATAGAAGACGAGAACGAGCCACGTATTTTTATAGCCGTCTAACTTTACCTTTACCTCTTCGCCGCGGTGATAGGCGGTGAGGGTGAGTTTTGGGATAGTGTTTCCGATGGTCATGGTATGAATACTATAACACGAAAACCGCTCGTTCCATGTCGGCACATTCACTCTGCTGTGTTCAGTAAGTCTCGACGAGTAACGACGAGGAGATACTGAGCCGAGTACGGCGAATGTGCTCACCTTCGCTCGTCGGGCTGCGGGTAATCGAAACCCGTCCTCACCCACCCCAAGGGTGTGCGCTGCCGTTACGCTACAGCCCGTACATTACCTGACTATGACAAAGGAACAATGACGATGACAAAAAGAGTATCCTCGTCATTGTCATAGTCATCGTTATCGTGCGATCGCTTTAGCGAGCGATTTCAAACACTGCGTGCACACCAAAGCCCGCTTGCCGCCTGGCAGTTTGGTTTTTTGCAGGTTGGGATACTTCCGGGTCCAGTTGGTCGGATTATAGTGGCCCCGCAGGAGCTTGCGCGTGCCGGCCATAATGGATGTTTTTCCGCAGGTGGCGCATTGACGCATAAGAGTAATCGCTGATATCGTTTGCCCGCAATGCTACGCATAGCGTTGCAGGCGGGCGAATTACAGAGATAATAACGCGAATTACAGATAACGAGGATAGTTTAGGGCAAAGTTGTTTTTGTTGCAAGAGCGGGGGCTGTATTGAAATCAGCGGAGGGTAGGTTGATAATAGAGCCACCTATGTCCGACACGGCTCAACTCATCAAGGAAAAGCTGGATATCGCCTCGGTCATACGGCCGTACGTCACCCTGCTGCCGGCGGGCAAAAATCTTAAGGGGCTGTGTCCGTTTCATAAGGAAAAAACCCCCTCGTTCATTGTCTCGCCCGATCGGGGAAGCTGGCATTGCTTCGGCTGTAACCTCGGTGGGGACAGCATCGCGTTCGTGATGCGGTATGAAAACCTTGAATTTCTGGAGACGCTCAAACTACTGGCCGAAAAGGCGGGCGTTGACGTGCGCCTGACGTCCGGCCCCGACCAGCGGCAGTTTGAAA
>CAYIFE010000053.1:3935-4072 GCA_964362605.1 uncultured Candidatus Saccharibacteria bacterium | reverse complement strand
TGCGATTACATTACCGATTTTGAAAAAAGGTGCGAGCTTGGTACAATAAAGACTCACCTCTTCGCTCCTTACGGAGCTACGAAGCGCTATGTCATGCGGTACTGGATTCCCGCCTCCGCGGGAATGACGGAGAGAAG
>CAYIFE010000053.1:0-3835 GCA_964362605.1 uncultured Candidatus Saccharibacteria bacterium | reverse complement strand
CAGAGGGGAATGACGGAGAGAAGCAGAGGGGAATGACGGAGAGAAGCAGAGGGGAATGACGGAGAGAAGCAGAGGGGATAGAAAGATACTTTGGCACTGAATTTCCGCCCCCGATCGGTTCGGGGACGAGCTTCATCTCAAGTGGCGAGACAGCTTGCGGCGGCGCGGCGCTACCGTCTGCTGGCGAAGATACTGATGAAAAATATCGCGGCCGCCACGCTGATTATAGTCGGCCCGAGCGCGCCGGTGAAGCGACTGGCAATGAATGCTCCCGCGAGCACCGCGACGACCGCGATGATAGAAGACGTGATGAGGTCACTGCGAAAACTCCTCGCGATGTTGCGCGCCGCGGCGGCCGGCACGATGATGAGCGACCCCATGAGCAGGACGCCCAAGAACTTGAGCCCAAGAATGATGGCGGCGGCAAAAAGGACGAGAAACACAAGGTTGAGCATACGCACGGAAAGTCCTGTGGTTGCGGCAAGGTCGGGCGAGAGGAATGCGAGCGCAAAACGTTCCTTGAGCGCGAGCATAATAGCGCCGATTGCCGCGGCAAACACTATGCCGATGATCGCTTCAGGCGCGTTCACCGCCCCCAGATTTCCGAACAGTATGTCCAGCAGTTCACCCTCCGGCGTGAGCAGGGCGCCGACGGCCAGCGACGCAGAAAAGATGACGCCGATGATGGCATCGGTAGAAATCCTCGTGCGCTGTTCAACCGCCCACACGACAGCGGCGCCGATCAGAAGCGCCGCCGCGCCGCCCACGAGCGGATTGATCGCCAGCAGGAGCGCGATGCCCAAGCCCGGCAGTGCCACGTGGCTCATGGCGTCGGCGGCCAGCGACATCCGCCGCATGAGCGCGAACGAGCCGACGATGCCGGAGGCGGCCGCAACCGCGGCGGCGGCGATAAATGAAAGCAATGTCAGTTCAGTATCCATGGTAATTTATTGCCCGTCGTGGTGGTGCAGGTGGGGAATGGATGCTCCGTACAACTTGTCCAGCACCTGCGGCGTGAGCGTCTCTTGCGGCGTACCGAAGCAAAAGAGCGCCCGGTTGAGGCACACGACGCGATCGGCGTAGCGGTAGACAAGATTAAGGTCGTGCGAGATGAGAATGAGCGTAAGGCGCGTACGATCCTGCAGGTGGTGCAGGGTTTCGTAGATCTGTTCCTCGCCCGGCAGGTCAATGCTGGCGGTCGGCTCGTCAAAGAGCAATACGTTGGGCGACCCGATGAGCGCAAACGCGATCATCGCGCGCTGGAGTTCGCCGCCGGAGAGGGTGGCGAGTGGGCTGGCGGCCCGCGCGCGCGGCAGATGTACGAGGTCAAGCGCTTCAAAAACAGCCGCCTCCTTCCGATGGATGATCCGCGCCTTGAGCAGGAGAAAATCTCTGAGCGTCAGCGAAAGGTTCCTGTCCAAATCCATCCGCTGGGGCACATAGCCGATGCGCACATCCGGCGCCCACAAAATCTCTCCCGCCGAAGGCACCACCCCGATGAGTGCTCGGAAAAGCGCGGTTTTGCCGCTCCCGTTTGGTCCGATGATGGCAAGCGTTTCCCCGCGCGTAACATCAAAATGCAGGTTCTTAAAAACCGTGAATTCGCCGAATGAAACCGTCAGATCTTTGACCCGGAGCACCACGTCCGTATCTGGCATAATTTCGTATTAGCTAGTATACTGCTTCAGTGGGTTTTTGGCTAGAAAAACCCCAAAAACAGCGTGTGCAAACCAAAGAAACTAAATACCAACATGTTCGTTTTCATATGATAGAAGGCGAAGAAAACCTAATAACAGAAGCAAAACAGGGCAGTGCGGCCTCGTTTGGCAAACTCTACGACCACTACATCGCGCCCATTTACCGGTTTATATACATGAAGGTGACGAACCGGCACGAGGCCGAAGACCTGACCCACGAGGTGTTCCTCTCGGCATGGCAGAATCTCTATCGGTACCGTCCGCAGGGATTTCCGTTTTCAAGCTGGCTCTACCAGATAGCGCGCAACCGCGTCATAGACCACTACCGCCTCAGGAAGAACAATGTAAGCATAGAAGGTCTTGACGTTGACATCGTGAGCGCGGTGAGTTCGGTGGAACACACGCTGGACGATGACCTGTCCCTGCGGCATGTGAGATCCGCCATGCAGCGCCTCAACCACGACCAGCAAGACGTCGTGCTCATGAAATTCATGCAGGACCTCTCGCACGGAGAGATCGCCAAAATAATGGGCAGGAGTGAAGGCGCGGTTCGCCTGATACAACACCGGGCCATCAGCGAGCTCAAGCGCCTGCTCAACGCAAACCTCAACGAAGCACAACCCCTATGAACGATATTGAACAAAAAATCCTTTCCCTCCTCAAAGATGCCTGTTCCATCCGGCCGAGCGAAGAGTTTCGGGCGCGTTCCCGCGAACGCATTTTAAGCGCCGCTCAAACGCCGTCTCTTTTTCACAGCATCCGGCGCGAGTTGGCGGAAAATCTCACCTTCGGTCTCGCCCTCGGCATGGCGAGCATTATGCTCTTGGTCATTTTCGGCGGGTTTACCTATTGGGACCGGCTCTTCCCGGGAGTATCGCCGACCCTCTCCGCGCAAGACCTGATGCGCGAGGCGGAAAACCTTGATTTCAAGATACAACTTAAAGAAGCAAAATACCTGGACACCTCCGCCCAGCAGATCGGCGCACTGCTCACCGAGATCAAAGAAGGCGACGCGGACGAAAACGAGTCGGTTGACGATCTGCTTGATAAGGTCATCTTTTAACGCGGTCCCCTATGAAACGCACCTACACATATTTTGCGGGTATGGTTGCGCTCGTCATTCTGACGGTTCCGGTTTTTGCGCGTGCCCAATCCGACGAAATAAAATCAACCCGCAAGGAAGTCATAGAAGCGATTGATCGGCTTTCTGCCATTAAGGACCAGGAGCTTTCACCCGCGGAACGCGTGAGGCGCGAAGCGGAACTCAAGCGCGCGGCGCTGGAAAAGATACTGACGCTCTCCGACCTTGAAACGCGCGGCCTGCGCCTGCGCGTTGCCGGCACGGCGGACATCGGCGATGCGTTCGTGCCTCTGCGTGAAGATCTCGTTACGCGGCTGGACGGCTACGGCGACTACTTTGCCGGCATGAAGCGGGTGCTCAAAAACACGGTTGCCCTTGACGACATCCAAAAGCTCGCCGGTCAGTTCAAGGATTGGCGGGATTCAACCTATAATCCCGAAACCCGCAAAGCGGCCGAGTTCGTACTGTCGTTTCAAAATCGCGACGCGCTTAAGACCGCGGACCAGCGCCTCATTAAGATCGGCTCCGACCTGCGCCGCCACAAGGTGCTCAAATCAAAAATTGAGATCTGGCAGTCAACACTGATGCGCGCCGCACAAAACCTGAAACAAGCGCATCAGTTGAACGACCAAGCGCTTGAAATTCTCGCCGGCTATATCCCCCGGCAAATAGAAGAAGAAATAACACCCGCACAAACCATGTCCACTGCGGATGCGGACGAACAACCGGCCGCCGGGGATGGACTTCCGATAACCGAACCGGCGCCGACCATAAGCGATCTCATTGAGGGCTCGGTGGCAAAGATCAGGGAGGCATATGCCGGTTTCATTGAGCTGGCAACATTGGGACAGAGAACAAAGTAAGCGGCGTGTGGAGTACGAAAAACCGTCCCGCAGCGCGGGACGGTTTTTCGCATGGCTATGCCAATTTCTGAAAAACTATGCCTATTTTACGGCTTCCTTGAGGAGCTTGCCTGCCCGAAACTTCGGCTTTACCGAAGCGGCTATCTGGATCTTTTCTCCCGTCATCGGATTGCGGCCTTCCCGCGCCGTGCGCC
>CAYIFE010000052.1:0-4115 GCA_964362605.1 uncultured Candidatus Saccharibacteria bacterium | reverse complement strand
ACCCGATGCACAAATTTTTACAAAAAAATGCCGCGCGGTTGCGGGCAATGCATGACTTCCACCGTCCGGTTGTCGCGCGTCGCATAGCTGATGAGTTTGCCCAGCTCGCGTTCGTCTTTGGTCCTGATCGGGCCGGCGAGGACAGCAATGTGATCAAGGAATGTGCGAACCGTTTCCGGCTGCGCGATCCGGTCTTTGTCCGGATTCGGGTCAACGCTGGTTTTTTTGGTCATGTCAAACTTCCGCAGGTGAAGATAGCACACAGGCGGAAATATGCAATAAGGGGAGGGCATCGCGCGAACGGGAAACGTTATCCACAGGGTGCATATGTAGAGTATGTATGCGACATGCTATCGTATACATACATGAGCGAAGTACTCTTGCAATTGACCACCAGTCAAAAACGGTTTTACGAAACGCTCAAAACGTACATCAACAAGAATGGCCGATCGCCGACGGTGGCAGAAATGGCAAAGCGCATGAAACTTTCTTCGCCACGCTCGGTTACGCAGTATTTGGAATCGCTTGAACATAAGGGGCTCATCCGTCGCTGGCGGTACAAGGAACGGGGAATTGAACTAGTAAACGAGGAACGAGGAACAGGGGATGCAGGAACGATCACCATCCCGGTCATCGCTTCCGCCGGCTGTGATCAGATGAGTGTCTTTGTCCAACGCAATTTTGGCGATTTCATCTGCGTGGATAAGCATTTGCTCTGGGGCCGCCCGAAGGAAAAGATCGGCAGCATCCGTGCCATCGGCAATTCCATGGACGAGGCCGGTATGCGCGACGGTGATTACGCGCTGGTTGAAGTTACCGAAGATCTGCGCGATAATGATATTGTTGTGGCGGTCATAGACAACTTCGCCGTTATTAAAAAACTGACCCTTGCCAACAACGCGGTCATTCTCAACCCCGTTTCCTCCGATCCGAGCTATAAGCCCATCATTTTGCGGCGCGATTTTAAGCTTTTTGGCAAGGTCATAGAGATCATCCGCACGCCGGTAAGCGGGGAGCTGGAAGTGGTGCCGCTGTACGAAACGCCGGAGGTTTAGAACCCCCATTGACAGGATAGTTCATATATGCTACCTTTAAGCATCATACGAGTCACGAAATAGCGTCGAGTTTCGAGGCAAGCCATTATTAACGTACATAACACATACATGAACGGAACGATCAAAACCCTCACGGATAGGGGGTTCGGCTTCATCGCCCGCGAGGGCGAGGCCAAGGATCTTTTCTTCCATTCCAAGGAGTTGAAGGGTGTGGCGTTTGACGACCTCAAGGTCGGCGATGCCGTCACCTTTGAAGTCGTGGAGAACGAAAAGGGTCCGGCTGCCACCAACGTGTCGCGCGTGTAAGCGCCGATACGGTTGCAAAAACAGTCCCGCATGCGCGGGACTGTTTTTGTTTGCCACACTTTAAACCAAGCCGGGGACGACAGTTGTCATTATCGGACTTGATCCGATAATCCAGTACCATAGAATGGTATAATAGAACGCATGAGAAAGGCGGGTATGATACTTCTCTCCGCCGCCGGCGCGGTTATGTTCATCGCGCTTGTTTTTAACATTGATGTGAAGAACGCCTACCTCACGGTGCGCAATTTTACCGCGTCGGTGTTTTTTGTTGATTCTTCAACGGAGGCCACACTCAAGGAAACTTTCAAACGGGCGCAGGAAGAAGGGCGCAAAGTCCGCGTGCTGGTTGTTCCCGGCCATGATGATCAAAGCTGGGGAACGCAGTTCAAAGGGCTCAAGGAAGCCGATTTAACGGCAGAGCTTGGCGAGGAACTGTATCAACTATTCGGCAAAGAACCGCTCTTTGATGCGCGGATTGCGCGGACCGCGGCGGGGTATGATCCGCAGCTACAGGCCTATCTTGAAAATAACCGCGAAGCAATCATGCTGTTCATCGCGAAACAAAAGACGGCTATGAATGAACTGATGAGCGCGGGCAAACTGCGCGGAGTCATCAACGTGGAGCACAACTTTGCGACCTCCGAGGGTGCGTTCAAGCTGTACGGGATAAACAAGTGGGCGAGTGAAAACGCGATGGATGTCGTCATCCATATCCACTTCAACGACTACCCGCGCAGGCGTCTGACGCGACCGGGGGAGTACACCGGATTTTCAATTTACGTGCCGGAGCGCCAGTATTCAAACGCGAAAGGGTCAAAGGCGCTGGCCGAGTCAGTTACCCGCCGGCTTGAGATATTTTATCCGCAGAGCAATTTACCCAAAGAGGACGTGGGCATCATAGAGGATCAGGAACTCATCGCCATCGGCGCGAACAATACATTAGACGGTGCGGGGATGCTCATAGAATACGGGTACATCTATGAAACGGCGTTCACGCACACCGACTCCCGCAAGGTGATCCTTAATGATCTTGCCCTGCAAACCTATCTCGGCGTGATGGACTTTTTCGGCATAGACAAGAGCCGCGACCACGCGTTTGCAACCCGTCTGGTACCGTATCCGTGGGAGCGCGATCTTGAAAAAGGAAGCGCGCCCCGGCGCGATGTTGTGAGCTTACAGGCGGCGCTACTACTTGAGGATCTCTATCCGCCGAGAGGCGTGGATAAAAACGACTGCGGTATCACGGGATACTTTGGAAAGTGCACGGAGCTGGCGGTGCAGGCATTCCAGAAAAAGTACGGTATTTCGCCCGCGAGGGGCTTTGTCGGCGAGCAAACGAGGAAAAAGTTGCGTGAGCTATACCTTTAATGTACGCTGAAATCTGTCGTCCGACATTTCGCTCACCTACGCTCGCTCGACATGAAAAACATATATTTTGCGGCTGTGGTAGCCATTCTCTTCGGTCTCGGATATTTTCTCTTTGCGCCAAAGCAAGAACAACCATTACCAACTAACACGCCGCCGACCGACACCATGCCGACCGCAACCATTCAAACAAACATGGGTTCTATTACCATTGAACTGTTTTTACAACAGGCACCCAAGACGGTTGAAAATTTCGTAAAGCTCGCTAAAGAAGGTTTCTATGACGGCACACGCTTCCACCGCGTCATCAAGGGTTTTATGATCCAAGGCGGCGATCCGCTCACTAAAAACGATGCGCTCAAAGCGCAGTGGGGCACCGGCGGTCCCGGCTACCAGTTTGCCGACGAGATCGGTCCCGACAACCGCAACGTCTCCGGTACCATCGCCATGGCCAATGCCGGACCCAACACCAACGGCAGTCAGTTCTTCATCAACGCGGCCGACAACAATTTTTTGGACACTAAACACACCGTATTCGGCAAAGTGCCGGCGGGGATGGATGTGGTGAAGAAGATTGAGAGCGTCTCTACTGAAGGCCCCGACCGGCCGGTGGACGCTGTGATTATTGAGAAAATTCAGTTATACTGACCGTATGAATATCAAAATAATCAGCATCATCGTCGGTTTGATCGTCGTTGGCGGCGGGATGTACTTATTGTTTAACCGAGACGCTTCGGCTCCCGCGGGCGAAGAGTATTCAGAGCAGGCGCTTGATCCCGTGCGCGGTTGCACGATGACGGATCAATGCGTGCTTTTACTCTGCTCCGGCCCGTTCAACGCAGAATATGCAAAAACACTTCCAACCGAACCGCCATGCGCTGTCTATGCAGGATACCAAGTGCAATGTTTGCAAAACCTCTGTACTGCAGTAAAACCCGCAAATGGACAAGTAGCTCCTCCTTCAACAAATTTAGAACAAACTGCTCCCGCTACCGTGTTCGTGACTCATGCGGTTGCCATCCAGAACTTCGCGTTCGCGCAGTCCGCGCTGACAGTAAAGAAAGGGGATACGGTCGTATGGACGAACAAGGACAGTGCCCCGCACACGGTGACCGGCGATGGCGGTTTGGACAGCGGAACGCTCTCCGGCGGCCAGACATATAGTTTCACCTTCGCCACGGCGGGAACATTTTCGTACAAGTGCAATTTTCACCCGTCAATGGCCGGAAAAGTAATAGTACAATAGCGCCGCCATGACCCTTTGGGCTAAACGGATCGGGCTCATTTTGCTTGTCATCGTGCTCGGCACGGTCATTGACTACGTCGTGCACCAGATGGATCCGGCGTTCTCTGTCCCGAGCAACTACTTCCCGCACAAAATTTTCTATG
>CAYIFE010000051.1:0-4184 GCA_964362605.1 uncultured Candidatus Saccharibacteria bacterium | reverse complement strand
GTATTTTTGCCGCAGGGGTTCCAGTGGCATGATGTCTTCGGTAAAGCCGTCTATCTGGATGTTGTTGCGGTCAATGACGGCAGTGAGATTGTTGAGACGCAGTTTGCCCGCCAGCATGATCGCCTCCCACGTGTTTCCCGCATCATGTTCGCCGTCGGAGGTGAGACAGTACACGCGGCTCTTGCGGCCCTCCATGCGGAGGGCAAGTGAGATGCCTATTGCCTGCGACAGACCGGAACCTAAGGGGCCGGAGGTCGTCTCAATGCCGGGCAAGGAACCGCGGTGCGGGTGCCCCTGCAGGCGGGAGTTTATCGCGCGCAGGGTTTTCAGTTCACTTTTGGGAAAATATTCGGCGTGGGCGAGCGTGACGTACTGGACGGGGCAGATGTGGCCGTTTGAAAGCACAAGGCGATCGCGCTCCGGCCAGTCCGGTTGTTTCGGTTTGTGATTTAAGATGTGAAAGTAAAACGCGGTAAAAATATCGGCCATGCCGAGCGGGCCCGCCGAATGACCCGAACCGGCGGTGAGGAGCATGGTAATGATGTCCTGGCGGATCTCATTCGCCTTCCGTTCCAGAAATTTCAATTTTTGATCGTAAAGAGCGGACATATAAAATGCAAAATGATTATATCGCGCGTAGCTGTCGGTACGCTTCGTAGGGATCGGGGTGTGTGAGAATATACGATGCCGACACCGCGATATCCGCACCTGCCTCTTTACAGCGCCGCGCCGTGTCCGGGTTGATGCCGCCGTCAACTTCTATCATAACATGCGGCGCGCGTGCTCTCAAAAATTTGATTGTGCCAACAGCCCGCTCATCAAACCGCTGGCCCGCCAGTCCCGGGACAACCGCGAGCACCTGCATATAGGAAAGGAGCGGAAGATGCGGCGCGAGCGTTTCCGGATCGGTTTCGGGCGCAACAGAAACCATAAGTTCAGCGCCATGACGATCGCACACCATCTCGCGGAGAGTATCAAAGTTTTGCGCGCACTCGGCTTGCACAATAATGCGCCGCACGCCCGCTTTCAACCACGCTTCAATACTGGTCTCGGGATGTTTTACCATAAGGTGCACCTCAACCTTTACCGTCGCCGAATGCAGATTCTCGGTAGTGAGCTTCCGTAATTCTTCGGGACTGTCCCAGGTGCGATTGGCGGTGAACGTCCCGTCGGCAACGTCAATGTGCACCCAACCGTCATGCATGAATTCCTCCGCGGGAAGATGCGCGTAGAGGGCGAGGATCTTTGCAAACTGCTCCCGTGCTTGCGCAAACGTAGCCGCGTTGATGGCAGGGATAACGGTCATACTACCGGTAAGTATACCACCGATGACCGGTGCGGTGCGGACAAACTAAAACTTCCCGATGCGGCGCGCGTGGCGCGCGTCACCGGAAAAGGGCGTTTCAAGCCAGAGTTTCACGGCCTCAATCGCTTGCTCGCTCGTGAGAAACCGCGCGCCGAGCGCGAGTACGTTGGCGTCGTTATGCTCGCGAGACAAAACAATGATGCGTTTTTCGCCGCCATAATAGACAACAGCGCGGACATTCTTAAACCGATTCGCCACCATTGCTTCGCCCTCACCAGAGCCCCCGAGGATAATGGCGCGGTCACTTTGATTTTTTGAAACAGCGGCGGCAGCTTTCGCAATGAAGTCGGGATAGTCATCGGCCGGATTGAGCTGGTAGGCACCGCAATCTTCCACCGCGTAGCCCGAATCAGCGAGAAAGTTTTTCAGTTTCTCTTTCAGTTCAAACCCGGCGTGATCGGCGGCGAGGAAGAGAGTCATGGTTATCGATACTTCTTGTAGACACGATCGTGGTGGTCAAAATCCATCAGTCGAACTTCGTTCTGGCGGATTTCATAGATGAGCACGTGCGAGCCAATGTGGACTCGACGGTAGTTGCGCAAGACGTTCCGCAAGGGTTTGCCAAGTTCCGGTTCCCGCACAACTCTCTCAATGCGCAACTCGAGGTCCTTCAAGAGAGAGGGTTGCTTCTTGAGTGATTTGAGAATCCGCTCAAATTCGGGCGGGACAGCTAATACGTACCGCGCCCGTTCTGCCATGCCTTTAGAATGACTTTAAGTACCGGGAAAACTGCTGACGCGAAGTAAACCGCTTGCCGCCGCCCGCATCAAGGCGCCGCGAAATGGCCTCGAGTTTTTTGATCTCCTTCGGGGTGAGTTCGTCTTGGGCAAGCACTTTGACCAATCGCTCAAGGTGATCAAAGCGAGCTGTGAGATGCCGGTAGTTTTTCTGAAGCGTTGCGGTGTTCATATGCGTATACTCACCATACTACGCCTCAACCCGATGCGCAAACCCGGCATGGTCGGCGGCGAGAAAAATAGTCATAGGGGGCTTGCGGCCACAGCTACTTCTCCTTCTCTGTATGAAGCATCACCTGCTTAAGGTATTCGCGATAGCGCGGCAAGAAATGTTTTGCCGCTTCGTAGAACTTCTGATAATCCTCTTCGAAATCGTATTCGTGGACAAGGATGTTGCGCAAACCGGCGCTCGCTGACAGTTGTTTTGCCAGCGTCGCTTCAATAACGCGTTCCCGACCAAGGGCAATGAACGATTGGCGATACGTGTCCGGCGTCGGCTTGCCGCGCTCGAGCAACATCTGCGTATTGATATCGCTGGCAAGATCAACGACAAGCTGAAAATTGCGTTCGGCGGCACGCACCGTGACGAGATTTTTTTCAAACTCAGCGTCGGGAACAGAGAGCAATCGCTCAAGTTCATTGAGCAACTCCCCTATCTGCTCAAGTTTTTTTACAATAACCTCATGCGCCATAGTGGTTTGAAAGAGCTTGTGTACGGGCACGACGCAACTTTGCAGTATCGAGATACCGTTTCCATGCAAGCACCCGGAACCGCACAAAGTCGGCGGCATTGCCCTCTATGAGTTTGCCGGATGCCGCCACTTGCTGTTGCAGAAGAGGCGAGGCAACTGCAAGATCAACCAGATCAATATGGTCTTCGGTGGTGTGCAACTTTGTAGCCGCCTTTCGCGCAAACTCCGAACGCTCTTCGAGAGAAAGCGTATGACTGGTTGTTACCGCAACGTCGAAATCAGAATTCGCGCCGGCAGTTTCGCGGGCACGCGAGCCGAAGAGGATAACAAGTTTTGTGCTTCTCATATGCACCATCATAGCGCATGGAAAGGAAAATCTCCAGTCCGGCATGGTCGGTAGCAAGGAAGAGGGTCATACAATTTGCTACAAGAAGCGAATGGTGGCGAGAACTTTTTCTATCTCATCTTCTGGCAGATCAAATCGAAACCCAAATTCAAACATGAACTCGCCCCGGGGAATGACGTACGCGATACTACCTTCCCCTGCATCTCCGCTTCCAAACAGATATGCCTTCCCAACTGTTGTTTCCTTTTCGGGCGGCAAAAATACGCCGCTGACGACTCCCCCTTTAACCTCCGACCACCGATCAGCTGGCGCATCATACCGATACTCAACGCCTCCGGGAACATCCACGAAACCGTATTTCACGGAGGAAAACACGAAAACGGCAAATGGTATCCCATCGTTGTCTTCGAGCGTTGAATGCAGGGCGAGGAGAGGTTTAATCTTTTCTGCGTAGGCTATCCCCACGGGGGAAACGAATTGTCCATAGGATCGAGGGGCTGGGCCGGGTGTATTCTCCAGCGTGCCGTACGATTTCGGATATTTGAACTCAAACCCATACTCTTCATTCCGATACGTTTGCCAGTCGGCGGGGATGTTCTGCGAGATATTTCCGCTAGTGGACTGTCCTAGGCAACCGTCCCCACCCGGGATAACACAGATGCCCTGCATCGTGGAAGCAAGGTAGACCAGTCCACCTGCAATTGCAATAATAAGCGCCGCGATGATGAGAAATAATTTTTTGGCCATCCGGATACGTTAGACGTTGAGTTTTACGGTCGCGAGCATGAATTCAAAGTCCTCAATGCAAGATGCGGGCAGAACCCCTGACACCGAAATATCCATCCACTTCTGCATGTTGAGCATACCGCCGCCCAGGGTTATCAACTGAAACGAAGCATCAAGCCGTCGGGCGGTTGTGCCGGCGATCGCCGCAGAAGCAAACTGCGGGGCGACGCTGTAAAAACCATCGGTAGGGATGGGAGTGTTCGGCCCGCCGTAGTAGTAGACCGGCAACACTTTCCCGCCGAGAACGGAAAAATACT
>CAYIFE010000050.1:0-4296 GCA_964362605.1 uncultured Candidatus Saccharibacteria bacterium | reverse complement strand
CCGATCTAAGGGCCTGCGCGTTGCCGGCTACGGCTCGCCCGCGCGCGTGGCGACGATCTGCAACTACGGCAACATAGGCCCCGCGCTCATTGATTTCATCATTGACGACAGCCCCCTTAAACAGCATCGGCACACGCCGGGAACTCACATCCCCATTTATCCAAAGAGCCATCTGGCAACTAACGCGCCCGACGTGCTGGTGGTGTTTGCCCACGAATATCTTGACGACATCAAAACCAAGACGAGCGATCGCACATATCAATACTTGCTCCCCATCCCGCCGCGAGAGGTCTAGAACCCATCTCAAAACCCTCCCCCGCCGCGCTATGAGCCAATTTCTCACATACGCAAGGAACGACGACAACGGTGTACCCGTAACGGTACTCCGAGGAGGAGTGACGCCGCGGATGGAGAAATGGGCCATAGCCCTGCGGGTTGCGCTGGATTTTGCCCATCGACTGCGTTGCTCGTCGTCAACGCAGCTTTGGCTGCAGTTTCCTCCTCGCGCCTTGTGCTGGGCAAAATCCAGCAGCAACGCGACGCGGGAAGGGTTTTGAGATGGGTTCTTAATCCGGCACAAACCATGCAACACATCATTCAGGAAGATATCCGGGCAATCATCGCCTCGCTGAAAAACGAGGTGAAACTGTTTGAGGGAAAAACGTTCCTCATTTCCGGCGGGTACGGTTTTTTGGGCACATACTTCGTTGCAACACTGCTCGCCCTCAACAAAAAGGTGTTTAAGAAACCCTGCAAGGTTATTGTGCTGGATAACTACATCACCAGTTCAGAGCACAATCCCGCCATTGACGAACGCGATCCACACTTCACCCTCATCCAGCACGACGTGCGCAATTCCCTGCCCCACAACCTCAAGGCGGATTACCTCATCCACGCCGCCGGACTCGCGTCGCCGTTCTACTACCGCAAGTTTCCCTTGGAGACCATTGAGGTCGCGGTGCACGGCACCAAAAACTTTCTGGAGTTCGCCAAGGAAAAAAAGGTAAAAAGTTTGCTCTACTTCAGCTCCAGTGAGGTATACGGCGACCCGAACCCGAACTTCATCCCGACGCCCGAACACTACTGGGGCAACGTCTCTGCCGTCGGGCCGCGCGCGTGTTACGACGAGAGCAAACGCCTGGGAGAGACGCTGTGCATGACCTACTTCCAGCTCTACAAAGTGCCCGTCAAGATAGTCCGCCCCTTCAACGTGTACGGCCCGGGCATGAAAGTGCACGACTACCGCGTCATACCGACGTTCATGGTGCGCGCGCTGAAGGGACAGCCCCTGCCCGTCCACGACAAGGGAAACCAGACCCGCACGTTCTGCTACATCACCGATGCCATACAGGGATTTTTTAAAGTGCTCGCCTCCGAAAAAAACGGCGAGATATATAACGTCGGCAGGGACGACGAGGAGATAAACATGGTCGGCCTTGCCACCAGCGTCAGCGACCTTCTGCCGAGCCGGCCGCGGGTTGAACTCATCAGCTATCCCGATTCGTACCCGGCCGGCGAACCCCAGCGCCGCTGTCCGGACATTTCAAAAATAAAACGCGAGCTTGGCTATACGCCCCACATCAAGCTCAAAACAGGCCTTGCCCGCACGCTTGCGTGGTATCAGAAAATTCTCTCTCATGACGGGGAACCCGGAACCGGAACGCTCACTTAACCTTGCGCTCATCGGCGCTGGGCAGTTCGGCAAACATTACCTGCGGCTCATTCCGCAACTGCCGGGGGTCTTGTTGCGCGCGGTCGTCACCGCAACAGACAACGGACTCACCCGGCGCGGCCTCCAGCTTCCCGCAGGCGCTGCTCACCGCACCGACGCAGTCGCTGTTTTACGCGATCCCGCCATTGACGCGGTTGTCATCGCCACTCCCTCCGCATTCCACGCCGAGCTCTCACAAGCCGCCCTTGCGGCAGGCAAGCACGTGCTCGTTGAAAAACCGATGGCACTCACCGCCGCCGAGGCGGAAACCGTGCGCCGCGCGCAGGAAAATGCGGGGACCGTCTTTATGGTCGGCCACCAGTATTTGTATAATCCCTATGTTCATCACCTCAAGACCCTCCTTGCGGACAAGGCGTTCGGTGACGTCGCGGTGGTTGTCAGCGAACATTTGGTAAGTCCGGTGAGAACCGACGTGGATGTCCTTACCGATGCGGCGCCGCATCCGCTCGCTATCATGCACTATCTTTTTAACCCCGGTGCGATCGTGGAGGTATGCGGGCGGGCGCTCCGTACCTGCGGCGGGACACAAACGGATTTCGTGCACGCCGCCGTTCGCTTTGAGCGCGGGCCCCTACTCGCTCTCACCGAGTCGTGGTTCGGACCGGAAAAGACGCGGCGGCTGATCCTGCTCGGGCCCCAGACGCGCGCCGTCCTTGACGAAACAAAGCCGGAGAAAAAACTTGCCATGCACCGCCCCAACCAACCGGAAGAACAACCGGCGGTTGACGGAGGCGAGCCGCTCAAAAATGAACTGGGGGACTTTATCGCGTGCATCCGCACCGGAAAGGCCCCCGTTTCCGGAATTGAAGTGGGTATGGCGGTAGCGGAGTGGCTGGAGACGATTTCAAAAAAATTGCGATGATGGAGCCCTACGGCTAAAGCCGTGGTTTCCTGCGAAGGCGGATAAAATATCGGCTGCAGCGCGACGCGCGCTGCAGCCGAACCATGCTCTCTTCTACTCTCGCGAAGAGAAGTAGTCCTTCAATTCGCCGATGGGGGCAATATCCCCTTTCGCCGTATACCGAACGATCCTGTCCCACTCGCCTCTCACCAACTCCCGCCGCGTCCCGACAGTGGTGCCTTGCGAATGTTTCACTTTTTCATTCCACGGCAAAACGTCTCCCACGATGCTTTGTATCCTAAGATTGGGATAGTTACGCATCGCCACCGTTGCGATGTTGATGATGGCTCGCGGTTGGTGAAAGATCGTTGAGATAAAAGCGACTTCCTTGATTCTTCTTTCCTTTGCAAACGCAACAAAGGCAATTGCCTCACTGTTGGTATTGAGTCCTTGGTCTTGGGGATGAAAGACGCTGTGGATGTCTCTTTCATCAACGCCATGATCTAACAATGCTTTCTCCCAAGATTTGTAGCCGGGATATCCCCAGTTCAGAGGATTCGGCTCATAACTTGAAACGAGAAGCCGTCTTGTCATCCTATCCCGCCATAAACGAAACGCGGGATGCAACACGGAAAGTTCGTTGTCTCCGGTGTGCGTGAAAAGGTACGTATTGTGTACTGGAAATGACAACCTATCATGTAAAACGTGCCATCTCATGAATCCTATCGCCGCATCATCCGCTCCCGCTTCTCTGAAAAGGTCAAGAGCAACTTTGAAATCTTGCCACACTGTGGTATCTCCTTTCGGCGTCTGTTGTGAAGATGCTTTTACCATGCGCAAGCACCGAGGGGATTATACTACCGGAAACAAGATTTTTATGCAATCCGGGGGTTCATTTTTTAATCGCGAAACCTTGTCTTGATAATTGTTTTCAATATGAGAAACCCGTGCTTCCAGCTTATCTTCTTTCCCTCTTCGTAACTGCGCGGATAGTAGCGGATGGGCACGTCTATAATGGCATGCCCGCGCTTTAGAATTTTGCAGACAAGTTCGTTGTCAAAATCAAAATTGTTCGTCCTTACCTCAATGGCATCAACGAGTTGCTTGGTAAATGCCTTGTAGCACCCCTCGTACTCACGTGCGTTGTGGAAATAGAGAACATTGGTGGTGAGCGTGATGGCGTGATTGCCGAACCAGCTCAACCAGTAGAGCGACTTTTTACGCCTCTCGTCCTTGGCGGGCGCGATGCGCACGCCGTTTACCACTTCGGTTTTCCCGGCAAGAATGGGCGCGATGACGGCGGGAAAATCGTTGGGGTCGTATTCCAAATCAGCGTCTTGGATGGTGACGATGTCGCCGGTTGCGTCGGCAAAACCGGTCTTGATAGCGCCGCCCTTGCCTTTGTTCTTCTCATGAAAAATGTAGCGGATGCCGGGAATCGCTTTTAAAATATCCCGCGTGCCGTCCTTTGAACCGTCGTCAACCACAATGATTTCTTTTTCCAGCCCGTTCAGGTCAACCGCTTTGACGCGCCGGATGATCTCTTCTATCGTACTCTTCTCGTTGTAGGCCGGAATGATTATGGAAAGTTTTTTGTACCGTGCCCGCGCCGGCGCGGCGCACGTTTGAAGGGATGTTTGGTACGAGGCGAGATATTCCTCTTCTGTCAGCAGGTGTGGCGGGCGCACGCGCAGGGCATCTTTTTTTTGAACGGCCTGCAGAA
>CAYIFE010000049.1:0-4334 GCA_964362605.1 uncultured Candidatus Saccharibacteria bacterium | reverse complement strand
AACTATTGTACCATTTTTACGCCAGTCCCCGTGGCATGAACCAAACCATCTTGTGTAAGCGTACGAATAATTTCTCGGATTTTAGACGCGGGAACCCGTAAAATTTGCCCGATTTCTTTGGTAGTCATTTTGCCTTGCTGTGTGAGCATCCGGATGATCGCGCCGCGAAGCTGCCGATTTGAGCCATCAAACCGCGATTGCTTGACGTAGTGCGCGCTCCGGCGCGAGGGATTTTCTATCTGCGTTTTTAGCCACGCGCCGTAATCAAGCAGGGCGTAGTACCACGCGCGCGGGTTTTTGCGGTCAAGCGTTTTTTCAATGAATGGAATGATTTCGCCATCGTGAACCTTCCGGCGCCGCATGAAGAAATGGTGGAGGTAAACGGCGCGGACATTGGTGTCTAAATAGATACTTGGTTTGTTGAACGCAAACGCCATCACCGCGGCTGCCGTCGCCGGTCCGACGCCCGGCAGTTTTTTGAGTTCTTCAAGCGTATCGGGAAAACGAGACACGGTTTTCTGTACTGCGTGGTGCAATAAGAGTGCGCGTCGGTTGTAGCCAAGACCTTGCCACGCGCGCAGTACGGCGCGCAGCGGCGCGCGCGCGAGCGCGCGCGCCGTCGGGAACCGCTTCAAAAAACGCGGGTAGTATTCCCGCACGCGAACCACCTGTGTCTGCTGGAGCATTACCTCGGAGACGAGGATGCTATAGGGATCCAGCGTGCCGTCCGCGCGCAGTTTGAGCGCCGGTGGCCGCCACGGCAACTCGCGCCGGTGGGTGCGGTAATAGTCCCAAATCTTTCTCTTAAATCGCCCTATCGCCATTGTTTACATAATACCAATACAGAACGAAAAACGACCGGCAGGCAGTGAGCGCGCAACGTATGTGGATAACTGGGCTTTTTATGCGGGAAGAATGCGAATATACTTATTTCAATACACCAATATTTCATTTCCGTTAAGCGGTCGGGCGGAATGAACTCCTCTCAAAAAACACATTACCATTTAACCATTACAAACTTAAAAAACACTATTCAACATGAACATGAGCAAAAATGCATTGGTCGCCGGCGTGGTCGCTTTGCTCGTCGGCATTGCGCTCGGATATTGGCTGGGAAATTCCCAGGGGTACGCGAACGGTTATGATAAGGCGGTTGCGGACGCCCAGACAACACAGGAGGCGCTCGCCCAGAAAGCCGCCGAGGAAGCCGCAAAGGCCGCGAATCCCTTCAAGGCGGTCAATCCGCTTGAGGGCGTAACCGCAAACCCCTTTGAGGATGCCCAAAAAGCGCTCAACCCGTTTGCTAAATAAGCTGACCATGAAGACAAAACGCAGACAGTTTTCCATAACCGCAAGTGTTACCGTAGGGGTAGTTGCCGCCGGCATGCTGTTTGTGTCGGCGGTTTTTGCTCAAGAGGCGGCCATGCCGGCCCCTGTTGCCCCGCCCGAAGCGGTCCAACCCGCTGTGGACACGGCCGCCGCTCCCGTAAGCGACATCCCCGCCCAGCTCGCGCCAATCGCCCAAGAATTGGGTTGTACCACCAAAGATGCTTGCGCGGCCGCGTTCAACAACAATATCCAGCAGGGCATAGAACTCGCGGAAAAGTACCAGGTGTATACCGCAAAGGAGCAGGCCATCGCCACATCCTTCCGACAGGAGGTGCTTAACAAACTTGCCGGCGTGGGCGAGGCGGAGTTTGAGGAACGAATAGTCCAAATAGCAAAGGACTTAGTGGCAAAAAAACCGACGCTGGCAAAACAGTTCTCCGTTGACAGCAAAATAGTGCAGGCGGCAGATGCGGTGATCACCGAGGTCAGAAATGCGGGCACCAACCTGCGGACGTGCACGCAAAACCCCGATGCGCTTACCCGCGAAGAACTGCTGGCGTGTGTGAAAGCGACGCAAGGCCTCAAAGCGAATAAGACCAACGTGAGCGCGTATGTTTCCACCGAGCGTTTGGATGCCGCATCAGAACTTGAAAAAACATTTGAATTAGACAGGGCAATTACGCAGGGGAAATACCAGGGCGTGGGAACCACCGCAGAAGAAGCCGGTGCTATTTGTTTGCGACCCGGTTCGGAATCGGTTGCCGCGTGCGACCAAATAGCCCGCGACTTCTTCGGTGAAGAGGGCGTGCGGGAACTTAAAAAAGCCCGGCAGGGCGTAACCGATTACCGCGACCGCATTCTCAAGAGCGCGGAGAGTTTTGTATTGGAAACGCCCGACGGCCGACGGATAACCGGCGAGGGCGCCATCCGAAACACCTGCGATCGGGCGTTTGAAACACGGGACATTAAGATTGCCGAATCGTGCGGACGGTTTGCCGTCAAAAACGGATTTGCCCGGGAGGAAGACATAGAAGAAGGACTCAACTTGATGCGCTCGTTTGAGGGGTCGGGTGTCAATTTTAACGACTGCCGGCAAAATCCGAGCGCATGCGAACAGTTTTTGCCGCAGGAGTATCAAAGCCAGTTCAAGGCGATGCAGCAGGTTCAGGACATCATGCGCCAAGAGATCGGCTTTAACCCCCGTCAGTGCGAGCAGGGCGATTTTAACCCGGAGATCGGCCAGAAATGTTTTGAAGGGTCAAAGCGGGCACTGCCGAAACTGGAAGCGCTTACCGCCCAGTCGCCGGAGGTTCAACGCATCATAGCCGAAATAAAGGGCCACATTGCCGAAGGCGAACGGTTCAAAACGCAAGATGCGGAATTCCAAAAATCATTCCAGAATCAGCAGGCCGGTTTGCCGTGCCGTTCGGCGCAGGAGTGTCAAAAGTTCTGCTCGGAACCAAAAAACGGCCCGGCCTGCATTGCCCTTGGCGCAGCGCTCGGCAGATTTGACCAGCAAGAAGTCCAGCAGAGGTTTGAGCAGTACAATCAGAAAATCGGCGCGGCACAGGACATCTATTTCTCGCCGTTTCAGCAGGAAAACCAAGGGGGGCAGTTCCCCGGCCAAGGACCCTATCCGGCGTTCCAGCCGCCGGGTCAGGGAGGATATCAGCCCGGTCAGTATCCCGGGTTCACCCAACCCGGGCAGGGATTCAATCAGCCGTCCGGAACAGGATTTCCCGGTCAGCAGGGCCAGCAGGGAAATTTTGGGCAGACCGGTTTTGGACAAAGTGGCTATGGTTTTCAGCAGGGCTATGGATATCAGGGGAACTACGGCCAGCCAGCCGGTCCGGGCCCCGAGTGTTTTGCGGCGATAGGGAAGGGCGATTTTGCCGCGGCGCAAAAACTCTGCAATGCGCCGACGTCTCTACCGCCGCAGATAACCCAGCCACAGCCATATCCGCAACCGTACCCCCAGCCGTATCCGGGACAACCATATCCGAACCAGCCATACCAACCGTATCCCGGTCAACAGCCGACGTATCGTGGCGAGTATAGTTCTTGGAAAAACGTTAATTGGGGTCCGGGCGGTTCTTCATTGGTGGCGCCCAATGTGTCACAGGCAAACATTGACGCGGCTATTCAAAAGCTCAAGGCAAATTGCCCGAACGCGACTTATTACAACTATCCGAACCCGAGCAATCAGAACATTCCCAACGCCGGTGTTGCCGAGTGTCCGTTGGATTCCGGCAGTAACGGATGCCCGCCGTCTTCCTTTTGGGATCTGGCAACCCAGTCATGCAAGTCCGGCGCGACTGTTAACTGCCAGAGTGGCCAGTACTGGAACGGCTTTGCCTGCGTGAACGGTTCGCAGACAGGAGGGTCTTCATGTTCAAGCACGCTCATCTCGCTTCTTGGCACCGGTTGTCATCAAATGTATACCGACTATGCCAGCGGCAAGACCGTATTTTGCGACGGTCCGATGAGCAAGTCAGCCCAGGAAGGTGCTGTGGCGGCTACGCCCGGTTGTGCGAATAGCGGAACGGGCAATAACGGTCAGCCATGCCCCACGGGCCAGTGGTGGGATCCGACAACTCAGTCGTGCAAACCCACGTCGGGAGCGGGCAATTGCTCGTCTGGCCAGTACTGGAACGGCTCGGCGTGCGTCAATTCAACCGGCGGCGATTACGCCAGTAAAACAACCCAGCAGGAATGCCAGGCCGCAGGCGGCGGATGGTTTTCTGATCTGCCAGCCGGCATACCGAAGTGCCAATATCCCGGCGGTAACAACTCCTGCCCGGGCTTCTCCTACAGCACGTACAACAACCTCTGCCAGCTCAACACCGAGGCAAAGTGCGCGACAAAGAATGGAAGTGAAAATGTCTACTCCAACTACACGGCCGCAAATTGCACATCTACGGGAGGCACCTCCGGCAGTTGCCCCTCTTCCATTGCTCCTTTGCTTTCCGGTTGTCACGACATGGGTACTGCGTGGTTTGACGGTC
>CAYIFE010000048.1:3626-4389 GCA_964362605.1 uncultured Candidatus Saccharibacteria bacterium | reverse complement strand
TTCAAAACCGAAACGCACCCAGGGCGCCTACATTTCTGAAGACGAAATAAACCGCGTGACGGAGTTCATTCGCGAACACAATGAGGTCGGTCTTGAGGCCGCGGCTGCTCAGACCATCGCTGCGGTGGCGGCCGGTCAGGGACCGGCGGGAAACGGCGTGTTTGACGAGTTTGAAAACGGCGGCGGGGACGACGACGAACTGTTTGAAGACGCGGTTGCCGTCGTCAAAGAAGCTGGCAAGGCCTCGGCGTCTCTTCTGCAACGACGCCTCAAGGTCGGGTACGCCCGCGCCGCGCGCCTCATAGATATTATGGAAGCGAAAGGCATCGTGGGGCCCGGCGAAGGAGCAAAACCGCGAGAAATTATGCTGGAAAACGGCGGTGATTCTCAAGAATCGGTTTGATTTCCACCTTCCCCCGTACCCCGGCGGAGACTATAGACTCGGCCTAGCGGCCCGGAGCGGTCTCCGATGGGGTACGGGGGAGGTGGGTTTGGTTTTTCCTGTTTGCGTTTTTAGTGCGCCGCGGCTACAGTGAGAGCGTATGCCCGACGGAAAAACGCTCAAAGAGGTGCTCGCGGAGCAGATGGCCGCGAAGGGTTTGAGCGTCCCCAAACTGCGCCAGATGACCGGCATCGCCGAGCGGTACCTCGCCGCCCTCGTTGAGGGCAGACCGGAAAAACTTCCGCCCGCTCCCTATGTGCGCGGCTACCTCATGAAGATAGCCAGCGTGCTCCAGTTAGACGGCGCCAAGCTGTGGGAGCT
>CAYIFE010000048.1:0-3616 GCA_964362605.1 uncultured Candidatus Saccharibacteria bacterium | reverse complement strand
AGGAGCTGGCCCGGGCCGGCAAGCGGGTGTGTCTCATCGAGCGGGGCACGGTCGAGGTGGCGCCGCTCTTCGAGCTCTACCGCGAGCACCTGCCAATGGCGACGTCGGGAGAGCTGGACAGGCTCCCCTACAACCGCTTTGCGCTCAAAAAGATCAACAAAGCCGCCGTGATTGGCGTCGCCGCCGGACTGGTCATTGCCGTCTACCTCGGCATCAGCGCTAGCCGCCTGCTCGGCACGCCGCTCCTTACGGTCACCAGCCCCGCCGTGGAAACGTATCTCACCACCGCCAGCGCCATCACTCTCATCGGCCGCATCAGCCCCGACGACAAACTGCTCATCAACGGCGAGGAAGTGCCGGCAGACGCCGAAGGCCGGTTTCAAACGGACTATCCGCTTGAACCTGGGCTCAACACGATAGAGTTCACCGCGAAAAAATTCCTGGGCGGCCAGGCGCGGGTGACGCGACAGGTGCTCTACCAGCCGGCAGAATTGCCCCCCGAAGAACCTGCCGCGCCCGGTGAGTAGCCGTGGAATACGCGGTGTGCTATACTTTCAATACTTATTAACAACAATTATTCATTACCGTATATGCCTGCCAAAAAAGACGGCGCGGAAGAAAAAGAGGAGAAGAGCCAGAAAGAGAGCGGTGACGGGGAAAAAGATCTGGATAAGCTCCTGGAAAATCTGCAGGACAAGTTCGGCGAGGGCGCGATTATGAAGCTCGGCGACGCCAAGCGCACCGATATTGACGTTATCTCGACCGGATCGTTTTCGCTTGATCTCGCGCTCGGGGTCGGGGGACTCCCGAAGGGGCGCGTTATTGAAATTTTCGGTCCCGAGAGCTCGGGTAAAACGACTCTCGCGCTCAATGTGGTGGCCCAAGCGCAAAAGCGCGGCGGGAGATCTGCGTTCATCGACGCAGAGCACGCGATGGACCCGGAGTATGCGGCCAAGCTCGGCGTCAAGGTGAAAGAACTCTTGATCTCGCAGCCGGATAACGGCGAGGAAGCGCTCAACATTTTAGAAAGTTTGGTGCGTTCGGGAATCATTGACGTCGTCGTGGTGGACTCCGTCGCGGCGCTCACGCCGAAGGCGGAAATAGAGGGAGAGATGGGCCAGCAGTTCATGGGATTGCAGGCGCGCATGATGGGTCAGGCGTTGCGCAAGCTCACCGCAATCGCCGCAAAGAGCGGCACGATGGTCATCTTCATCAATCAGCTCCGGATGAAAATCGGCATCATGTTCGGGAACCCCGAGACCACGCCGGGCGGCAGGGCGCTCCCCTTCGCGGCATCGGTGCGCATTGATATCCGCCGCATTGCCCAGATAAAGAAGGGGGAGACCGTGATCGGCAACCGCGTGAAGGCAAAGGTGGTAAAAAACAAGGTAGCCGCGCCGTTTAGGCAAGCCGAGTTTGACATCTTCTTCAACGAGGGTATTTCCTACGAGGGTGACGTGGCAAATCTGGCGACCGAGCACGGCGTTATTGTAAAGAGCGGCGCGTCGTATTCGTACAACGGAGAAAAGATCGGTCAGGGGATGGAGCAGGTCAAGGCAAAGCTTGTTGAGGACAGAAAACTACTCCACGAGATAGAGAAAAAGGTGAAAGATGCAGTGAAGTAGGACGCTTGACGCAGCGCCGTGCGCTACGCTATGCTTGGATTGTTGAAGGTCGCTCCCCGAGCGACCTTTTCTAAAAAATACATACTTACCCATTCGTATCATTCGCATGTCATTCGCCCGCCTGCAACGCTATGCGTAGCATTGCGGGCAGGTATATTGGCATCGCGAGTGCGAAGCACAAAATGATGGACCTCAAAAATCTGCGCCGGGCCATTGAACAGCTCGCCGAAGAAAAAGGCATTGATGCGGCCAAGATTTTGGACGCCGTTGAATCGTCCATCGCGGCCGCGTATAAAAAGGAATATGAAAAGAAGGGCGAGGTCATCAAAGCCAAGTTTGACCTGAAAACCGGCGCCTTGAAATTTTGGCAGGCAAAAACGGTCGTGGACGAAACGACGGTGCGCATGCCGGTTCCCGGCGAGGAATATGGAGAGGTTCCGCGTGAATCCGCGTCCGCGACGGCGGAGATACCGCGCTACAATCCCGATCGCCACATCCTCATCGCAGAAACGAAAACCGTCAAACCGGACGCGGCTCTCGGCGAGGAACTTGAATTTCCGCTGGAGACCAAGGAAGATTTCGGCCGCATCGCGGCACAGACCGCCAAACAGGTTATTCTGCAAAAACTGCGCGACGCGGAGCGCGAGGCGGTCATCGGCGAGTTCAAAAACCGCGATGGCGAGATCGTTTCCGGCGTCGTTCAGCGGTTTGAGCGCGGCAACGTGTTTGTGGATGTGGGCCGCGCGACCGGCATCATGTTTTCAACCGAATCAACGCCGGGTGAACACTATAAAGCGGGTGATCGTCTGAAATTTTACATCCTCGCCCTGCAGGAAGACACGCGCGTGCCCAGCGTCATTTTGTCGCGCTCGCATCCGAAATTCGTGCAGAAACTGTTTGCCCTGGAGGTACCCGAGGTAGCCGAAGGCACGGTGGAAATAAAGGCCATCGCCCGCGAGCCGGGCAGTCGGACCAAAATAGCGGTTGCCTCAAAAGCAGAGGGTGTTGATCCGGTTGGCGCTTGCGTCGGCCAGCGCGGCACGCGCGTCATGGCGGTTTCCAACGAATTAGGGCAGGAAAAAATAGACGTCATCCCGTGGTCCGAGGATCCCATGACATTCATCGGCAACGCCGTCTCGCCGGCAAAAGCCCAGCGCGTGGAGGTCCTGCCGCAAAAAGAAGCACGGGTGTTCGTTGAAGAAAAACAGCTCTCGCTGGCTATCGGCCGCGGCGGCCAGAACGTGCGGCTGGCGGCAAAACTGACGGGATGGAAGATAGACGTGCGCTCGGCGTCGCGACCCGAAGATACGCAGGCCGAAGGCGTCGCCCAAGACGCGGACGCATCGCCGGCCTCGGAGCCCGATCCGGACGACATTCCGACGGTTGAATAAATATGAATCCGTACTACCTCATCTTCGTTCCCATCGCGCTCGCCATCATCTACAGCATCGCCGTTATGCTGTGGCTCGCGAAACGCGTTTCCGGCACCGATGCCATGCAGGCCATATCGCTGGCCATCCGGCAGGGATCGTCTGCATACCTTAAACGGCAATACCTGTGGGTTGCGCCGGTCGCGCTCGTTCTCATGCTCCTCATTGCCCCCTACCTCGGCATGATGACCGCGCTCGGATTTCTCGTCGGCGCCGCCACTTCCGCGCTTGCGGGACTTATCGGCATGCAGGTGGCGGTGCGTGCTAACAGCCGCACCGCGGCGGCGGCCGGCGATGGCCTCGCGCCCGCGCTCTCGCTCGCATTTAAAGCCGGTTCCGTTACCGGTTTTCTCGTCGTCTCCCTCGGTCTCCTCGCCGTCGCCGGATTTTACCTTGCCACTAAAGACGTGAATGCGCTCGTGGGCTTGGGTTTCGGCGCCTCACTCATCTCAATATTCGCACGTTTGGGCGGGGGCATTTACACCAAAGCCGCCGACGTGGGCACCGATCTGGTCGGCAAAGTTGAGGCGGGCATTCCCGAAGACGATCCGCGCAACCCGG
>CAYIFE010000047.1:0-4393 GCA_964362605.1 uncultured Candidatus Saccharibacteria bacterium | reverse complement strand
GAAGTAGAGGTTATGCGGCAGCCAAAACAGCAGAGAGGTCTTCGCCAGGCGGCCCAGCTCGCGCGCGCCGATATCAAACCGGATGACATCCCCGTCTGTGATGCGCGGGATGCCGGCCTTGTCATACACGTACGTCATGTCTATGGAAAACAGCGGCGAACCGAACACCAGATAGTTGCGCGCTCCCCACGGCAACCAGAGAGCGAATACAACACCAAAACTTATCAACGCATATCGCAGGGCCTGCCGCCACCGGCCCCGGTAGGCAATAGCCAGCGAGATGATCAGCACCGCCGCCATAACAACCGTCTGCTGGTTGAGCAATGCGCCAAGCCCCAGCGCGCCGCCCGCCACGATCGGACTCATCGGTTTTCCTTTTATCTCCAGCGCGAGCAGGAGGAGGAGGTACAGCGCGGCTTGAAAACCGTAGAACGATCCGTTGCCGGAAAAATCAATGAGCAGATACGAGAACGAGGCAAGCGAGACGGCGAGGGCGGCCGTGCGCGCGCCGCCGATGCGCTTGGCGTATATCCAGACGAGCGCGAGGAGCAGGAGCCCGCCGGCAAACGAGAGCGCCTGCTGGCTCGTATAACCGCTTACGCCGAATACTTTTACCAGCCCTGCTCCGAGCACCGCAAAGAGGGGGTTGTGCTCCAATAGGCGACCACCGGTTTTTTTCAGCGAATAGAAAAACGGCTTCTCGGTTTCAGCGGAAATGAGCAGGCGCCCCTGCCGCGCGAGCGACTCGGCACCCGCGCTGTAGAGGGTTACGTCGCCGTGCGCGTATGGCGCGTTCCAGTACACGGCGCCCATGCGGGCCGCAACGGCAACCGCGCACACCGCCACCAATGCCAGTTTTATGCTCGCGCTGTTCATATCGTGCATCAGCGGCGCAAAAGTTTCCACGGCGTCAGCAATCCCTCGCGAATAACGTGGTTTGATATCTTTGAATCGCCCCGCTTGCGGTTGATGAACAGAACCGGCATCTCACACAGCCGCGCTCCGCTTTTCCACAGCCGGTACTTGAGCGCCATGATGAACGCGTAGCCGGAAAAATCTTTGAGGCCCGCCAGGTCAATGCGCGCGAGTGCGGCCGCGGCGACGGCGTTGAATCCGCCGGTGCCGTCGCGGACGGGGATGCCGGTTATCAGACGGAAGTAAAGGTTGCCCGCCCAGCTCAACACGCGCCGCCACAGCTCCCACCCCTGTATGCCGCCGCCGTGAACGTACCGCGAACCGATGGCCATATCGCAGGTGTTCGCCCGCCGCAGGAGATCGGGAAGATAGCGTGGATCGTGGGAAAAATCCGCATCCATCATGACAATGGTTCGCGCATTTCCTTCGGCGAGCACGCGCGCAAACGCATCCAGGTAGGCGAGTCCCAGCCCCTCTTTGCGCGGACGGACGAGGAGCCGCACGCGCGGAAACTTCTTCTGCAGTTCTTTCACCGCGTCAGCCGTGCCGTCGGGAGAGCTGTCGTCTACCACCAGCACCGCCGCGTCCGGCGCGAACGCAAAAACCTCCTTGATGAGATCGCATATGTTTTCCCGCTCGTTGTAGGTGGGAATGATGACGATCGCCGTGTTCCCCTTTTCCATTTCTTCATGATACTATAGCAACTGCTTCATGGATACGCGCCGCAACCCGACTCCGTGCATCGTGTGCAACAGCGCACAGCGGATAGTGTTTGCCGTTTGCAACGGATTTACCATGTACCGGTGCGCAACATGCAAACTCCTCTACCTTGATCCGATCCCCGAAAACCACACCGCCATCTACGACAAGGAATATTTTATGGGCGGCCGCTGCGGCTACGGTTACCCCAACTATGAAGACGAAAAACAGGCGGCCGTGCGAACGTTTGAGCACTATCTGGACAGCATAGAAAAACACGCCCCGTGCGGCGCCCTTTCCGACATCGGCGCCGCCACCGGTTTTTTTGCGGAACGGGCGCGCGCGCGCGGCTGGAACGCGTCGGGGGTGGAAATCTCCGCGTATGCGCGCGGCGCCATGAGCGAGAAAGGACTGCCCTCATACCGAAGTGTTTCCGAACTTGCCGGCGCCTTCGGTACCTTTGACGCGGTTACGCTGTTAGACACGATAGAACACGCCGCGGATCCCCGCGCCATGCTTGCCGACGCTTACCGACTGCTCAAAACCGGCGGCGTGCTGGCGCTCAATACGCCGGATGCCGGTAGCTGGTTTGCCCGCGCTCTGGGCGCGCGGTGGCACCTCATTATCCCCCCCGAGCACACCTATTTGTTTAACCGGCGCAACCTGCGCACGATCCTCACCCGCGCGGGGTTTACCGTCCTGACAACGGAAAAAATAGGCAAACGCTTTACCCTGCACTACCTGTTCCGCCTGCTCGCCAATGAACGGCGCCGATCGCGCCTTCTGCGCTGGACAGCCGACTACTTCAGCCGCCACCGGGTCGGGCTCGTTACGCTCTCCGCCAATCTTCGCGATAATATGTTCGTCCTCGCGCGCAAAACATGACCTGGATTTTTCAGCACCGGTATCGGATCATCATCGCGCTCCTGGGCGTGTCAATTTTTATCGGCATGTGGCATGCGTTTCCCCTGCGCTTTGTTGTGTTTGATGAGATGTTCTACGTCGGCAGTGTCCTTAAAGCTCTCTCGCAACATACGTTGTTGCCGCAGGGAACCGACGTGCCGTACGGCACGCTGACGTATCTTTTCAACTTCGCCCTCATCGTCATTTTTCTGGCGGGCATGCTCCCCTGGTACGGCTTTGACCTTGAGCGTTTGACGCACGCACTCACCACATCTCCGGAGATCGTTTCCTGGATCCCGCGCCTTGCCAGCGCACTCGTCTACCTCGCACTCTTGGTATTTTTCAAGCGCTTCTTTGACCGCGAGCTCGGCGACCGCCGGCTTTCGACGATCTTACTCGTGCTTTTGTTCACCAACATGATCACCGCGATCATCTTTCACACCGGCAAGGTGTGGGTGTTGAGCACGGCGCTCGTCCTGTTCTCGTTCTATTTTCTCTACCGCGCCATGACGGAGCAGGAAGAAAAAAGACGATCACGGCACGCGCTGACAAGCATTGTCGCTTCGTTTTTGGCCGTCGCCAATTTCCCCATCATGGCATTCGGCCTCATCAACGTCCCCGCCATCGCGTTTGCGTTCCGCCGCAACCGCCGCATGCTTTTGCGCGCCGCGGGGTACGTCGCCGCCGGAGTTCTTGCCGCGGGCGCTGTGGCGGCCCTCAACGCGCACGGCATTACCAGCCAGATACGCGGCGTGTTTGAGAACTACCTCCTCTCTCCCGAAGCCGTCGCAAAAAATCTCTCGTTTGTTTCTTCGCTCGGCCTGTATCTCGCGAAGATTGCTCTCCTGTTTCCCTTGCACTTTATCGCTATCGTCTACGCCGCCCGCGCCGGCATCCGAAACAAAAAACTCTTTCACCTTTCCCTCGCCTACGGCATCGCGTACCTTCTGACCATCGCCGTCACCGCGCGATGGGCCGTGGACTTCCATTGGTACTTCCGCTACCTGTTCCCCTTTGGATTTTTCCTCACGTTGCTTCTGGCGAGCTTCAACCTGCGCCCGACGCGCTTTTTCTACGGTCTCGCCGGCGTTTCGCTCATCTACTTTTTCTTCACGCTCTATTACCTTTCCGTACCGACAACCTTCAACCAGGCCCGCACATGGGTCACGCACAACCTCAACGATCCGGCGGCGGTCATCGTAAACCGCGTGCAGGAAGTGGAATTCCCGCTCAACCGCGCGAGCGCGGCGGCAATGCGCGAGAGCGAGTGCGGCGTGCTGTGCCGCGCCGCGCGCGAAAAAAATCTCAATGCCTGGTTTTCCCCGCTCATACTGGACAGCAAGAGCGCGACGGGCACGCCTTCCGGCACAGAACACAACCTGTTTTTTCTTGAAGAACGCACGACAGAGAAACCGGGCCGGAAACTGCTCGCGTCCTTTGGCGTTGCCGAAAACGATGATGCCTATTTTTCCGTAGAGTACAATGCGGGCAACTACTTCCTCCCCTCCTACTTCACCGCCCGCCGGTTCGGCAAAAATCTCTACCTGTACGAAGCTACAGCGACATCACCCGTTCAATGATCCGGTCGAAGTTGCGCCAGGCGTCAAACGCGGTATTCGCCAGCAGTACCGCCGCGACGGCAAGCGACGGAGCCCATCGCACCGCGCGTTCTTTGAACAACGAGACGGCGTACCCCGCGAAGATGGCGGTGAACGGATACAGCGCAAACCGATACCGCGTCTCCGCCACCAGCCCCACGATGGCCAGCGGCGCCATAATGAGCATCGCAGTTAACAGAAGCGCCTTTTTTTTCTGATCGCGGGGGAGGCGCGTGATATGCCACAGCCCCACACCGGCAAGCGTAAACAGCGCCGCC
>CAYIFE010000046.1:0-4410 GCA_964362605.1 uncultured Candidatus Saccharibacteria bacterium | reverse complement strand
CAAAGAAAGCTTGGTAGCGGTTGCAGCCCCAGAACATTTTCCCCCGCGCGCGGCCGCGACCCACGCGCCGTTCCACTATCTCGCCCTCGCCGCATTTCGGACATTTGAGGCCGGTGCTCTTGGGCGGTTCTTTCTGCGCGCCTCCAGTACCCAGCTTTTTCGCGTTCCGGCACTCCGGGAATCCGGAACACGCGAGAAACTTGCCGAAACGGCTCATCTTGACCACCATCGGCTTGCCACATTTTTCGCACACCTCATCGGTCGCTTCTGGCGCCACCAAGCTTTCTTTGGAGACCTCTTCGTATTTTTCCGCGAGCAGTTTTTCAAACGGGCGGTAAAAATCGCCGATCACGCCCTGCCAATTGCTGTGGCCGTTGGCTATTTCGTCCAGCTCGTTTTCCATCTGCGCCGTAAAACCGATGTCCACTATTTGCGGAAAATTTTCCGTGAGCACCTTGTTGACCAGCTCTCCCACGTCGGTCGGTTTGAAGCGGCCCTGTTCTTTGATCACATAGTTGCGCGTTTGGATGACGGAAATGGTCGGCGCGTAGGTGGATGGCCGGCCGATGCCGTACTCTTCCAGCGTTTTTATCAAGCTCGCCTCCGAATAGCGCGGCGCGGCTTCCGTGAAGTGCTGTGACGGGATAACTTCTTTTTCGGTGAGTCCGTCGCCCTGCGAGAGCGCGGGCAGTGTTTTTTCTTCCAGTTTTTGCGGCCAAATTTTGAGAAAACCGTCAAAGACGATCGTTTGTCCGGTGGCCCGCAGAGCGTAGGCGGGAGCGTCTTTTTCTTTGGCGCGCGCGGAGACGTCCAGCGCGGTGCCGGCGATGACCGCTTCGCTCATCTGCGATGCCATAAACCTTTGCCAGATGAGCTGGTAGAGTTTGCGCTCACCGTCGTCTTCCAGAGATGCCTGTTCCGGCGTGCGGTCGGGATGCGTTGGCCGTATCGCTTCGTGCGCCTCCTGCGCCAGTTTTGACTTTGTCTTGAAGATGCGGGGCGCAGAAAGCGCGTACGGAGCGCCGAGGCGTTCGGTAAGCCACTGCCGCGCCGCGGCGGTTGATTCTTCCGACAGGTTGACTGAGTCGGTGCGCATGTACGTGATGAACCCTTTTTCGTAGAGCCGTTGGGCGAGGAGCATCGTTTTTTTGGATGAAAAGCGCAGGCGTTTGACCCCTTCCTGTTGGAGCGTGCTGGTGGTAAACGGCGCGGACGGGGAGCGCTTGGTTTCTTTGCGCTCTACGGAGGTAACTGCATACGCGGCTCCGCGCAGGTGGCCGGCTATTTTTTCCGCTTCGTCTTTGGCGGCGATGGCGAATTTCTCCAGCGGTTTGCCGCTGATCTTGATAAGCTGTGCGGAAAATTGTTCTGCCGCGGCGGCGATGGCGGCGAGCACCACCTCTATCGTCCAATACTCCTGCGGTTTGAAATTTCTGATCTCATTCTCGCGGTCCACGATCAGGCGCAGTGCCACCGACTGTACGCGGCCGCCCGAACGGCCGCCCGCCACCTTTTTCCATAGAAACGGTGAGAGCTTGTAGCCGACGAGCCGATCAAGCACGCGGCGCGCCTGCTGGGCGTCCACCAGATGCGTGTAGATCTGCCGCGGCGATTTGAGCGCGGCCTCAATAGCGCGTTTGGTGATCTCGTGAAAGACGATCCGCTCTACGGTAGGGTGTAGGGGAGAGGGTTTAGGATTTATTTTTTTTTTCGAATTTCGTGCTTGTTTCGTATTTTGTGCTTCGGATTTCGAATTTCCGAGACCAAGGGTCTCGGCAAGGTGCCACGCTATCGCTTCTCCTTCACGGTCTTCATCGGTTGCCAGAATGACGGTGTCGCTTTTGGCGGCCGCTTTCTTGAGCGCCGTGACGGTTTTTTTCGCCTTGGTCGGGATGATGTACTGCGGCTCAAAATTATGCTCAACGTCTATGCCGAGCTTGCTCTTGGGCAGGTCGCGGACGTGGCCGTATGACGAGGTGACCGTGTACCCGTCGCCGAGGAATTGCGAAATGGTCTTGGCTTTGGTGGGGGACTCAACGATGACGAGTTTCATGAGAGTAATCGCGAATAATGCGAATCAGAGAGGTAATAACGCGAATAAGGTCACGCGACCGTGTAGTTTCCTCCGCGTTCACTGACCACGCCGCGTACCGCGAGGAGCCCGAGCGTGCGGTTGATCGTTTCTATAGGCAGTGCGCATGTAGTCGCGATCGCGTCCGCGCCGAGCGGTTCCGCGGCGGCTTGCAAGGCATTAAATACGGCCTGTTCGTCCGCGTCAAGTGCCTGCGCGTTTTTTGCCGCTCGGCGTGCGTGCGTAGCCGGCTCAAGATTGAGTGCTTTCAAAACGTCGCCGATGCCGGTGATGAGCGCCGCGCCGGCTTTTATCAATTCATGCGATCCGGGGTAGTTGGGGGGGCTCATTGGTCCGGGCACGACGAATATCTCGCGGTTTTGTTCCAGAGCGTACGCGGCGGTGGCGAGCGAGCCGGAACGTTCCGGCGCTTCTATCACGATGACGGCGCGGCAGAGGCCGGAGATGATGCGATTGCGCTCCAAAAAACGTTCCGGCAGGGACGGTGCGCCGAGCGGGTATTCAGAAACCAGCGTGCCGCCGGAGGTGATGATGCTATAGGCGAGCCGTTCGTTCTGTTTCGGATACACGGCGTCCAGACCGTTTGCCAGAACCGCAACCGTGGTGCCGTTTCCCGCAAGTGCGCCTTCGTGGGCGGCGGCGTCAATGCCCAGTGCCAAACCGCTGATCACCGTTATTCCGCTTTCCGCAAGCTCTTTGCCGAAGGCGCGGGCAATTTCCGTGCCCTGATTCGTTGCCTTGCGCGTGCCGACTATTGCTATAGTAACCGCCGCATGATTCAAAGGTGCGCCTTTGGTGTATATGCCCAGAGGGGCGTTCACAATTTCGCGCAGGAGAGGCGGGAAGTGCGGGTCGGTTTCCAGGGCGAGTGAAACGCCGCAGGCAGTAAGGCGTTGCCACTGCCGCTCACGGTCTATCGCGACGCCAGCGGGCAGGGATGCGTTTTGCCACGAGTGCGCGCTCTGCCGTGCGCGCTGGAGCTTATTCCGATTGGTGAGGTGCGCGATGTTGAGCGCGTTGTACGCTTTTGCTTCTGCGTCCATGGCCTCTATGGTATCATAGAAGCACGTGATGGCTTCCATGATAAAGGTACGCGCTTTTTTTGCCGCCGCGACGTTTCAAAAACGATTTTTGCTGTTGCTCGCCGGCTACGGCGGCATAACGCTCGCGCTGGCAATCGGATCGTATGTGGCGGGGAGCGCCCTTGCCTCCCGCGCGCAGGAGCTCGCGGATCTCAAACTACAGCTTGCGTTCAATGCCCAGGCGGCTTCTTCCTATCTGATCTTGAAAAGCGAATATGACCGCGCACGGCTCTACGAGCCGGTTCTGGCGGCTATTTTGCCCAAAGAAAACCAGGTGTTTGATTTTCGCAATACGGTCAAAAATAGTGCGGCACAGCGCACCGTGGAACTTACCTTCTCGTTTGGCACTCAAGACACTGCGGGCGGCGGCAAGACAGCCGCGACCAACTTTCAAATGACCGCAAACGGCACCTATGCCAACCTGCTTGCGTTTCTGCGCGACGTGGAGCGCAGTCCGTATTTTGTCCAGTTCACCACCGTCAACATCAGCGTCGGCGCCAGCGGCGCAACCGCGTCTTTTTCGGGAAAACTGTTTTCGCAATAACGCTGACGGAACATGTTATGAAACAGTTCTTTTCTGATAAAAGTGAGGCCTTGTTTTGGGTTGCGGCGGTCGCACTTCTCACCGCCGCGGTGGGTGGCACCTTCTTTTCCGTCCGGTTCGTAGGGCGCGCGGTCGGGGGCGCATTTTCAGACGATGCGGCGCAGGCGCCGTTGATTATCCATTTTGATTTTGGTACGTTGAACCAGGTGATCGAGGGCAAATCCATCCCGTTGCCCGCGGTCGGGCAGTAGCGGATGCGTTTCCATACAGGGTATAAGATTTGCGCGTGTAGCTCAGTGGTCCGACCCTAGTCGGACTCCGACACAAGGTCGGAGTAGAGCATTTATTCCTTTATGTACGGAGTTTATATTCTCAAAAGTCAAAAGAATAATCGCTATTACATAGGGAGTACGAATGATGTAGAGGCGCGTCTGGTATACCATAATTCTGGCTATGTAGCGGCAACAAAAAATAGTCGTCCTTTTACGCTGATGGCATACATTCTATGCCAAAACTTGACCGAGGCAAGGAGATCCGAGTACCTTTTGAAAAGGTACAAGAGAAGGGACATCACAGAGAAAGTTATTGCCGATCGGACGTTTCCGTGGCTTTACGAGAAGTAACTGCGCGTGTAGCTCATTGGTAGAGCACTTCACTGATAATGAAAGATCGGAAGAGCGTCGTGTAGGGAA
>CAYIFE010000045.1:0-4535 GCA_964362605.1 uncultured Candidatus Saccharibacteria bacterium | reverse complement strand
TGTACGAGGACCTGCCACAGCGCAAAGTCCACGACGTGTGCATGGCGCTGATGTACGGCGACCAGCCGGCCGGCTGGGACATCGCGGGGCCCAAAGAGAACATCCGCGCAATGAACCGCGACCAGTTCATCAAGTATCGCGGCGCGCACTACGTCCCGCGCGCGACGGCCGTCATCGTGGCTGGCGCGTTTGATGAGAAAAAAGTGCTCGCGCAACTGGAGTCGCTCTTTGGCGGCATGAGCGCCGGGCCGAAAGCGCCTAAAATTGCCACGACCGAAAAACAAGAAAAACCCGAGATCGCGCTTAAGTTCAAGCAATCGGACCAGTCACATTTGGTCATCGGTTGCCGCGCGTTTGCGGTCAGCGACGAGCGCCGGTACGCGCTCGACCTTCTTTCTGATATTCTCGGCGGGGGTATGAGCTCGCGCCTGTTCCAGCGGGTGCGCGAGCAGATGGGGGCGGCGTACTATGTAAAAGCCGGCAGTGACCTCTACACCGACCACGGCTACTTTGCCGTTTCTGCCGGAGTGGAACACTCAAAACTCGAGCCGGTGGTTACGGCAATCCTCGAAGAACTTGCCAAAACCGCCGCCGCGCCTATTCCCGCCGATGAACTCCGGCGCGCCAAAGACCACCTCGCCGGCGGCATGCTGCTCGGTTTGGAAACGTCCGATTCGCTGGCCAACTACTACGGCGGACAGGAAATATTGCGCGAGAAGCTCATGACTCCCGACGAGCTCATACAGAAAATAGAAGCGGTGACGACCGAAGAAGTGCGAGCGGTTGCAAAAACCATCTTTGCAAACCAAGGCCTCAATATGGCTATGGTCGGACCGTTCAACGATCAACCCCGCGCGCAGGCCATATTGCAGTTCCCGTAGGATTTTCTATACTGAACGTATCCCCATGTCCATCTTTCATATTCGCCCGCGCGCGTTTCTGGCGGTACTCGCTGTCGTTTTTCTGTTCATCCCGATGGCCGGCTTTGCGCAATCCGCCGCGCCATCCGTATCGCTGACAGGCTTTATCCGTGACGCGAAGGGGCGGCCGGTATTTGCGGAAGCGACGGTCTTTGCGTATCAGCAAAACAGAGCCGAATCGGCGGCGGTGGACAAGGCGACGGGGGAATATGAACTCTCCCTTGCACCCGGCACATGGATCATCAGCGCGCGCATCGGACCGGAAACCGGTTTTGCCGCTCCGGCGGCGGAAGCGGTAACGTTTGGCGCGCTCGGCGCGGTGGCGCACGATATTGCACTGCGTCCGATGACCGCTATTATTTCCGGCCGCGTGCTCAATCCGGACGGTACCGTGCTCTCCCGCGCGGTCATCAATCTTACGGAAACAGACGGTGGCGCGGATGTTTTTTCAACAGAAGCGGTGAGCGGCTCGTACGAGGTGTTTGTGCCCGCCGGTACCTACGCCGTGAGCGCCTTCGCATCGGCAAACGATAGTATCATCAACCCGCGGGCTAAAAAACTGACGGTGCAAGACGGACAGCGCGCCGTCGTTGATCTTCGCTTCAACCTGGCGGATGCCGCGATAACGGGCAAAATTTACCCGGACATCATCGGCGGCGGGGCGCTCGTTTCCGCGGTTTCGGACACCGGTTTCAGCAGTCAGACGTACGCCGATGCCGATGGCAACTTTGCCGTCCGCGTGGACTCGGTGAACGCATGGCGGCTTTCGGCGGTCAAGCGCATCGGCTCGCTCGTATACCAGTCCAAAGAGATCATCGCCGCAAACGGCGGCGTGCAAAACATCTCGCTTACCGACATCAGTATTTTGCCGTCGAGCAAGACAAGCATGGTGAGCGGCGCCGACCATGCGCTGGCGACGCTGGACAACGGCATGATCGTTTCGTTTGTCGGCGACGCCGCGGGGGCGGCCGGCGTGACGGTCAAAATCACCCCCCTGGCGGCTTCACCGCAAAAATCGCTCTCGCTCGTCGGGCCGGTCTACGATATCGCCGCATCGGCAAGCGATCTTTCCGCCATCGCCTCGCTCTCACAAAAGGCGCCGTTCCTTGTCACCCTGCCGCTCCCGATCGGCGGCGCTGTGACGAAGGAAAACCAGAGCAAGCTCAAGTTGGGGATCTGGGACGAACATGCGAGAGCGTGGAAGCTGGTAGGCGACTCGTTTGTTGATCTTGCAAACAATAAAATAATCGGTTTTATTCCCTACCTCGCTCGTCTCGGCGTCACCGAACCCCAGCCGCCGTCCGTTCCGGTCATACAGCCGATAACCAACCCGGCCGCGGAAACCGGCGGGCCGTCATTTCTCGGCGCGCCCTTCGCGCCCGAAAATCTTTCGGCTTCCGCGGCGCCGTCGCTGACCACCGCCGTGCTCGCCTGGACCGATACGGACAACGAAACGGGGTATACCCTTGAGCGCAGTACGTCGCCCAACGGCAGTTTTGCGGTCATCGCGCTTAGCATCGCCGCAAACACGACGGTGTACATAGATACCAATCTCACCGCCGGCACGGTCTACTACTACCGCCTGCGCGCGTTCAATCCTCTGGGCGGTTCGGCATATTCAAAGGTTGCCGTTGCCGACCTCACACCGAAGGTAGCCGGGGAGATGGATACGAAGGCGCCGGTTATTTTGAGCCAGGCGGTCAATACGGCGACACAGGGAGCGGCGGCCATTTCATTTACGACGGATGAGCCGGCTGTTTCAAGCGCTGTGTGCGCCGGCACGACCGTCAGTCAGGGCAATTATATTCAAACGCACACGTTTACGTTCATCCTCAAACCGGGACAGGTCGCATGCACGCTGTCGGTGACCGATGCGGCCGGCAACAAGGTCCAATCCCAGCTTTCCTTTGCCGTGCCCGCGACGGTTCCGCCGTCGGCGCCGCAGATCGTCCAAAATCAGCCGCAGTTCCCCATCAACCGGACGCTGACCGTGGGGGTGACGGGAAAGGACGTTGAATTTCTGCAGAAGTTCCTCTTTGAGCGGGGATTGTTTGATAACGTAAAGCCGACCGGTTACTTCGGCCCGATTACCAAAAACGCCGTCATTGAGTTTCAAAAGCGGGAGGGCATTGCTCCCTCCATCGGCATCGTGGGACCGCTGACGCAGGCGGCTATCGAACGCGCCGTTACACAATAGACCTACCGCTTAATTATTTTCGTCGCGAGATGCCAAAATCATGAGCGAAACGCAGTTAAAAAAAGTGAGCAATATACAGCGTATCTTGGGAACTTTTTTTAACAAGTTGCAGCCATTATTTTGGCATTGCAGCAGAAAGATAATTAAGCAGTAGGTCTAAATGGAGTCAAAAAATATGGGTTCCGTTACGATCAGCTGGGAGATGATATGGCGGCTGTTCTTTGTGGCGCTCTTGGGTTGGCTGTTGTTCCTTGCGCGCGACGTCGTTGCCGCTTTGTTGCTGGCTATCGTCATTTCTACGGCGTTTAGCCCGGTTGTTTCGTTTCTGGAGCGCCGGCGGATACCGCGCCTTATCGGCACCATGTGCATGTACCTGTTTGCCGTGATGGCGATAGGGTTCGTGCTCTATCTGGTGGTGCCGGTGGCGCTTAGCGAACTGCAAACCATCGTTGATACGTCCAACACGCTCATCGGTTCCATTTTGTCTACCGTAAAGGTTGAAGGGTTGGCCAAAACAGTGAGTTTGAACATCGCTAAGCTCAACGACCTGCTGTTTTCCGGTACATTCTCGCTCATTGATCTCACCTCTGATTTTTTCGGCGGTGTCTTGTTCGTACTAGCCGTTTTCTTTTTGTCGTTTTACCTCACGCTCTGGCGCGACGGCGTGGAGCGGTTTTTAATCGCCATTCTGCCGTCGGCGTACGAAGAGCGGGCGGTGCGGCTCTACGCGCGGGTGAGCCGCAAGATAGGGCGTTGGCTCACCGGCCAGCTTCTGGTGAGCGCCATCATGGGCGTTGCCATCACAATAGGGTTGTGGCTCCTCGGGGTCCGCTACAGCTTGTTTCTCGGCATCTTGGCGGCTGTCGCAGAAATAGTGCCGTACGTCGGACCTATTTTTACCGGCGCGCTTGCGACCATCATCGGGTTTACCGATTCGTTTTCCCAGGGCATCTATGTGCTCATTCTCTTTACCGTCATTCAGCAAATAGAAGGCCACGTGCTTATTCCATCGGTGATGCGCCTGACCACCGCGCTCAACCCCGCGGTGATACTCACGGCTCTGCTCATCGGCGGCAAGGTGTTCGGCGTGGTCGGTTTGATCTTGGCGGTGCCGGTGGCGGTATTCTTTCAGGAGCTCATTGAGGATTGGATGGCGGTCAAGGCAACGAGACGAAGCGGCGCTACTTAAATCTGAAGCATTTAAATCATGGCGCTGAATTATCTGGTTAAACCAGATAATGACAATACGTTCTCTATCTGTCATTACTTTCTCTTTCTGTCATTCCCGCGAAGGCGGGAATCCAGCACCTTTCTCTATGAATATCTTCGATGTTCATACTCATGTTCAGTTTGCGGCCTACGACGCCGACCGCGAGGCAGTGATCGCGCGCGCCCGCGTGGCGGGGGTGAAGATGATC
>CAYIFE010000044.1:255-4562 GCA_964362605.1 uncultured Candidatus Saccharibacteria bacterium | reverse complement strand
CGAAATTCTAATACCCGAGACGATCCAATTACTAAAATATCCGGGTGGCGCGCGTTGATGTAGACGGCGAGCTTTGCCAGATCTTGCGGCGTTGACTGGTTGAGTATTGAGAGGCCGCTGGCATCAAAAAACGACGTCTGTTTCATTCCGATGGCGTAGGCCTTTTCCTGCATCAGGTCCACAAACCGCTTCTCTCCCAGACGCTCGGCGAAGGCCTGCGCGGCGTCGTTGCTGGACACCATCAGCAACGCCTGCATGAGGTCTTTGACCGTATACGATTGTCCTGCCGCCAATCCGGCGCTCTCCCCTTCCGTCGCGACCGCGCGCTCGCTGATGGCAATGCGGTCGCTCTCCTGCAGACGTTCACGTACGATAACGGCCGTCATGAGCTTGGTCAAACTGGCCATCGGCCAGCGTCTCTCGGCTGCTTTTACCAAAAACGGTACGGTGTTTTCTGCTTCCTGGACGAGGACTGCGGATGCCCGCAGTACCGGAGTCGGAGCCGCGGGGTTCTTTCGCGCTTGTGGAACGGCAAAGGCAACGATGCGCGACCGCGATTCAACGGCGCTCCGGTCAAACGCGTCGCTGACGCTGGCCAGCGGCTGGGACGGTTCTTCCAGTGCGCCGGTCGCTTGCGCAGATACGCTCGCTGATTCAATGGGATTGCTCTGCGGCAATGGATTTTTTATATGCGAACTCCAGCTGCTACTGATGAATACCAGCGCAACCATCAACACCGCGAACGCTATGCTTTGAAAATTAAAGGAGGTCATACTTTGAGTTTTTCAACCAATGCGCGATACCGCGGATAGTCGGGCAGATCTTCAATGCGCGCAAGGCCGACATGGCGCACGAGTTCCATGCTGGGACGGTACAGATACGCCTGCGGCCGCTTTGGGTCCGGCAGGCGATCCACGAGCCCGCGCATGGCCAGCACGCGCAGGATGAACGTTGAATTGACGCCCCGAATATAGTCCACCACACTGCGCGAGACGGGGCCGGCGTACGCGATGATGGTCAGCGTTTCAAGCGCCGCGGGCGTGAGGTCTTCATGAAATTCCTCTTTCACCAGCGCCTCAAGGAGCGGCGCAAACGCCGGTTTGGTGACCATCTGGACTTTTTCTTCCGTTTGCACGAGCGTGAGCGCCCGCTCATCGCGCTCAAGCTTGGCTTTGAGTCCGGCAATGGCCGCGCGCACATTTTCTTCCGTAACCTCCTTTTCGCGCGTGCCAAGGAGCGTGACGATCTTGTCCACCGCCAGCGGCTCGCCGTAGATGAACAGAAGCGCTTCCAGCGAGGGAATGAGCGTGTTGGTTTCCATATGTTATACCTTCCGGACCAGGGCTATCGGCGTTTGCTCGCGGGATTGCCCCAGCGGATTATCCCGAAATACGTCCTTGCAAAATTGATCGGAGATACGGCGGTCTGATCTCCCGAGCACCGCGACGCCGAGATCGTTGGCATCAATGATGACCACTTTCGCACCGATCACCCGGGCAATTTCTGCCGCAGTCCGGTTCGGATGCGCCGGCCCGAGCTTCGCGTATTCATTATAGGGCGGCAGGGTGTATGAACAAGGTCCGTCAATTGCCGCAATCCCCTTCCCGCACACGCGGTAGAACACGCCCCGGATGCCCAGCGGCTTGGTGACCGCCGCGGCGAACGCGGCGATGAGTATCCGCACCACGCCCGCTTCCCGGATGGCGAGTTCCATCGTCCACGGGCTCGCGAGCCCGATGCCGTACGGCGAGCGGTGAACAAATCGTACCAAAAATTTTGCAAGCGGAGAAGGCGCGATGTCGCGGATGGGAAACGCGCGCCCCTGCGTGATGGCAACAATGCGTTCGCTGATAAAGATGATGTCGCCGGAAACCAGACGCGGAGACGCATACGTTTGCACGACATCGGTGATGGCATCTTTTGCGGTGATGACGTGCGTTCTTACCGGAATGCGGGCATAGTCGTCGCGGCCGACGCGTATGACTATCGCCTTGCCGGCATTGGACTGAAACACGTTTGTCTGGGGAGTCGCTTCGGTCATAGCCTAATGTTCACGCTGTGTTCCCGCGATAACGATATCGCCGAAATTTTCCTCTTGCGACACCGAAAGGGTCTTTGCCTTGAGCAGATGCAGGAGCGCAAGAAACATAACTATCACTTCCGCGCGCGGCCGCCGGCCGGAAATGTTTCTAAAGCTCTCGCGAGCGGCCTGCGTACAGCGCGCGAGCAGTTCCCGGATCTTTTCCTCCAGTGAAATTATGGTCGTCTTGATACTGTCCGTGCGCGGCATCAGTTCCTGCACCGTCATGGCAAACTCCGCCATCGCGCCGGCGAGTCCGGCGCCGGTGAGGTTGGTTCCGGGATAGAAAAAACGGGCGCCCCGCAGCGACGCGAGCAAAGGCCGTGAGAAAGCGATCGTGCGGCCCTGCCACTGTTTTCCGAGATGGGCGCTCGCCGATCCTTCCCGCGCCGCAAACTCGCGGTAGATGACGAGCCGCGTTTCCAGATCGGCTATTTCGTGCTCTTCCTCTTCGGTGAGCGTGAGGTCCGGCACGAGCACCTTTGACTTGATGAGCACGAGCTTTGCGGCTACCACCAAAAAATCAGCCAGGTCAGCCGGTGGGATCTTCTGCTCCAGGGTCTTTAGGTACGCGAGGAATTCAACCGTCACCTCCGCGAGGTTGACGGCGGTTATCGCGAGCCGTTTTTCCTCAACGAGCGAGAGGAGTTTATCCAACGGCCCGTTGAATTGCTGGTTTTTTATCTCAAACATACAAATAGTCCCTAGTCCCTAGTTACTGCTTTCCAGTTTCAGCGCTTCCCGCGTATAGATGTTTGCCGGATCCCAGAGCATCCACCCCGAGAGCAGTTCGGGCGTCGTGCTCGCGCTGTCCAAAACCGCCGCGATCTCTTTTCGCACCATAGCGGAAGTATACGTCGCGCCGAGATCAAAATCCTGCAACCAGGGGCGCAATTTTGCCATTGGTTTTGGCGGGACGGCAAGCGGCGTCGTGGTGGCTGTAGCTGCGGCAGAGGCCTTTTCGTACGCACCGGCAGCTTTTTTCATGCGCGTGAATGCGGTTGTAAGTGAGTGAAGAATTATTTCGTACGGGTATTTTGCGGGTTGTTGGTAACCCAGCGAGCCGGGATAGTAGTGCGAGGGGTAGACCATGGGTGCAACATAATCAAAGTAGGGAAGCGCGTCTTCAAGCCGTTGGCCGATGCCGAGATCGTCACCGCTGATGGTCGTCAGACCGAACAGGTCGGCGGAGATGCGCGCGCCTGCAAGCTCGGCGCGCAGGTATTTCCAGAATTCCCGCATGACGCCCGCGCGCGGCTGTTTTTTGTTCCATGCCGGGTACACGATGTCGGAAATATCGCCGTCGGACGCGAACCGGATGTAGTCAAAATTGATCTCGTCAAACCCGCGGGCGAGCGCGTCTTTGGCAATGCCGATGTTATACGCCCACGCATCCTTCGCGGCGGCGTCTATCCACATGAGAGAGCGTCGGTCCTTCCATGCGTTTCCCGTGCTTGAACTCATGAGGGCGAGCTCCGGGCGCGCGAGCGGCAGGCGTTGGTCCTGGAATACGGAGAGACGCGCGATGACATAGATATTTTTGTCGTGCAGTTTCTTTATGACCGTGTTTATTTGCGGAATGCGGACTTCCACCGCACGGTACTCTCGCGCCGGTTCAAAACCGGTATCGTATGCGACAAAACCAGAGTAATCCTTGATGTCTATCACTATCGCGTTGAGTTCGGTTGCGTTTATGAGGTCTATGAGCTGGTTGAGCTGTTTGGGCGTGCCCGCGCTCCAACTTGTTGCATACAGGGCTTTTATTTCATCCGGCGGAGCGGTAAGGGGACTCTGCGGCTCAATGTCTGTCGTTTTGTGCAGTGTTTTTACTGCGGGTATCGGCGACAGAAGTGTTCCCGTTGCAACGCCTCCATTGCCGTGCAACGTATCGGTTAACAACTGAAGCGGCGCCCCGCCGGGGGTGAGGGTAAGAATGTACGGCCGCTGGATTATTTGGTTGGCAAATAAAAAAACGGCCGCGCCGAGAGCGGCAACAGCAACCCCTGCCATCACCAACGCCACCCGTCCCTGTAACATGTGCCTTCAGTGTAACGAAATCCGCGCAAAAATAAAATACGGACACCGGCAATTCTCTTGCCGCGGGTGAGGCAACAGTGCAATACTAACTATAATGCTCGCCATCTACCGTAAATACCGTCCGCGCTTGCTAGCCGACATCATCGGTCAAGCCCCTGTGGTTGAGATCCTGTCAAACGCGGCAAAGCGC
>CAYIFE010000044.1:0-245 GCA_964362605.1 uncultured Candidatus Saccharibacteria bacterium | reverse complement strand
CAAAGCGCGACAAACTGGCGCATGCGTACGTTTTCTATGGCCCGCGCGGGAGCGGCAAGACCACGGCGGCGCGGCTCATCGCAAAAATCGCGAACTGCACGACGCGCGCGGGACAACTCGCGGAAGCTCCGACGCCTAAGGGGGATCGGAGCGCTGACGTGAACGTCAGCGGCGAGCCGTGCAACCGCTGTCAGCCGTGCGCGGAAATAGACACCGGCAGGGCGCTGGACGTCATAGAAATAGAC
>CAYIFE010000043.1:0-4600 GCA_964362605.1 uncultured Candidatus Saccharibacteria bacterium | reverse complement strand
AAATCACCGAGGTATACCTCCTGCTCGCGGACGTCCTTTATTTTCTGGTTGGTGAGCTTGAGCTTTACCCGAAGCGGCGCTTCGTACGTAAGGTCTTTGAGCTTTGAGTATTCTTCGTCGTACTTCGGTTCGTCAAAATAGTATTCACCGAACTCCAACTCCAGTTCCTTGCCCGTGTAATCCTTAATAGGATTGATCTCTGAAAAAAGTTCCTTGAGGCCGTCCTTCTTAAACCAACGGTACGAATCGAGCTGTATGGTCGCCAGATGGCCCTGCGTGACGAACGGCCCGGGGTGAGTGGAAAATGTTTTTGTGGGCAGCATAGGATTTGGTAGAAAGCTATACGCACCAAACACAAAAAAAAGAAGCCGTCAGGCGACGAATCAGAATTGCAAATGTGGGCGTTAGTGTAGCACGGTCATTTTATAAATGCAAGTAGCGAGCTCGGTTCTTGTTGTGCTCGTCAAGCGTTTTTGCAAAAACCGTCTTCTCCGTGGCACGGTCGGAAAGGTAGTAGAGGTAGGGGGAACCGGTCGGCTGCAAACTTGCGATGATCGCACCAATACCCGGATTGGCAATGGGCGCCGGAGGCAGGCCCTTCACGCGGTACGTATTATATGCAGATGATACTCGGAGATCGTTTTTTGTCAAGGGGGGGCACCCTTCAAACCGCCCGCCGCACACTGTATAGGCAACGGTTGCGTCAACTTGGAGCGGCATACCGATGGCGAGCCTTTTGGCGAGAATACCCGCCACCAGACGTCGATCGGAGGCGAACGGCACTTCCCGTTCAAGCAGTGATGCCGTAATGAGGGTAGCATACCAATCGGATCGCTTCCCGTCAAGCCCGGCAAGGATGGGCAGTGCCTTGTCAGAAAACGCATCGAGCAGTTTGCGCACAATGGCGCGCACCGATGAGCCGGGCATGAATCGGTAGGTATCGGGGAACAGGAATCCCTCAAGCGTTTTCGCGTTCCCTAAAAACGCATAGTCATCCCGCACGCTCCCGAGAGGAAAGCCGACCAGCTCACCGGCGGCAATGAGTCCCTTGTCGGCAAGGATGGCGTCTATCTCGGACACGGTCCTTCCTTCGGTTATGAGCACCTCCACATCCTGCGGACCCACGACGAGCCGACGCACCACTTCCGGCAAGCTCATCGCGGCGTCAAAGGTGTAGCGCCCCGGCTTCAGTTGATGCGCGGATCCGGACAAGAAGCTGTATGCTTTAAAAACTCCCGGCGAACGCGCAAAACCGGCGCCGGCTATGGCGGCGGCTATCTCCTCAAAACTGGACCCGTCGGCGATGGTGAGAGCGTATGAACCGGGTGCGGCGGCCGCGGGCGTGAGCAGATACGCGAAATACAGAAAACCGATGAGGGGAAGTGTCGTGGCGCTTATGATGATCCATTTTCCTATGTTCATGTTTGCGGGTATTTATGCGCGCCGAAATGTCGCGATGCTTTGAATGATGCCAACCAGCACCGCTTTTGTCAAAATGCTTGATCCGCCGTAACTGAAAAACGGAAACGTCACCCCGACGACCGGCAGTAAACCGACGTTAGAGCCGACATTGAACGCAAATTCCACCAGAAAGAGCATGGCGGCGCCAAGACATATGAACTGGAAAAAAACATCGTCGCTCGCGAGCCCGATCTGTAGCACCCTGAACACGAGCAAAAAAAACGCGCCAACAATCACGGCGCCGCCGACAAGTCCCCACTCTTCAACGAGAGCCGCGAAGATGAAATCGGTGGACGGTTCGGTTAAGAATCTAAGCTGTGTCTGTGTCCCCTGGGCAAAACCCTTGCCGAACATGCCGCCTGAACCGATGGCTATTTTTGCCTGGATAACGCTGTAGTTGATGCCGAGCGGATCATACGCCGGTTCAAAAAACCCGATGATGCGCTCCTTCTGGTACGGCGCGAGCAAAAACAGCCAGCTCGCCGCGGCCGCGAGCGCGAGCGCGAACGCTCCCCAGGCGAGGTGCCGCCAGCGTATGCCGCTGACGAGCAGAAATCCGGTCCAGAGAGCGACGAGCACCATGCCGGAACCCCAATCCGGCTGCAAAAATATGATGAGGGCGGGAACCGCAAGGTAGAGAAAACTGAGCGTGAGCGTCCATACGTGGGCAATGCCGCGGTGGCGGCGCGCGAAAAAGTATGCCAGCAAGATGATGAGTAGCGCCTTCATGAGCTCCGCGGGCTGGAACCGGATCTGGAACCAGGCGGTGTCAATGGCGAACCAGCCGCGGCTGTGCCGGATGATCGGCGCAAAGAAGAGCGTGCCGGCGAGCAGAAGCGTGCCGGCAACATACAGCGAGATGATGATCCACCGATAGTTGAACAGCGGACGGATATCAAAGCGCGCTATGGCACCTATGATAACGGCGGCAAGCGCAAACCATGCAAACTGAACCCAAAATAATCTCTCCGACGTGCTCGCCATCATCACCAAACTCGCCGCGGCGAGCACGGCTAGTGCGCCGTTAAGCCACCAGTCCTGCCGCTTGAGAGAAGCAAAAATATCCATCGCGGTTTCGTACGTTTGTAACGGGTAACCCTCTACCGGGCTTCAATGAAAAATGCCACCGCATCGGGACTGATCTGCGCGGCATATATGGCAGGCACCACGATCTTGAAAAACCGCTCTTGCGAAGGGGCGAGGTCTTGCACGAGCGTCCGGGAGACGCCGATGGCGACGCCGGAACCGTCGCTGATGACCGCATTGAGCACCACGCGCGGCAAAAACCGAGAGCTCTGATTTGCAACCACGCCGGTGATCGCCGCTTCATGCGCGGCGCCGTCCACCTCAACACGGACATCGCGCACAACAACCCGCGGCGCGGAAAACTCCGCCAATGGTCTCCATGACAGGTCGCGCAGTGAAACGGAAGCGCCGGCAGGAAGAGCCGCAGGCAATGCTATCCCCGCCTCAACCACCGTTTTAACTTCCGCCGGATATATGAATGAGCGTTTTGTCACGGTCGGTGACTCACTGCCTTGCGCACCGTCAAACACGATGTCGTAGGTAAACTCCGCGCCGTAGGCGGCATTGGGATTGATGAGCTCAAACGAAAGCGAGAGGATGTGTTCGTCTATCGGAAACAGTTGCACCGGAGAAGTTTGTATCGGTTTGAGACGCTTAATAGCACAGCTTTGGCAGTTTGTCCCGCCGCAATCAACTTCCTCTTCCCCCTGATTTTTCCTGTTGTCGGCGCACGTCGGCGCCGGTTTGAGCGTTGCCGCGTAAACACCGTACCCGACGCCAAAAAGTATCAGCAGGTAGGCGCTGGCGTAGACAAACTGTTTGGCGAGCGGATGGGTGGACATTGGCTTATAGTATAGCCGAAAAAAAACGGGGTCTCAATTGCTGGCATACCCTACTTTCCCTGCCGCCGAAGCGACCAGTATCATCGGGTGTAAGCGCTTTTACTTCTCTGTTCGGAATGGGAAGAGGTAGGCCACGCTTACATAAAATACCAGCAAATGAGACCCTGTTTTTTTCACTGCCGCGAGGTCTTGTCGTCTTGGTACGCTCTTTGCGTTGCGAAAAATGTGGTTAAAGTCATGTTCGCGGTTATTAGTACTCCTCGGCTTAAATCGTTGCCGATCTTACACCTAGAGCCTATTTGTGCCCTCTGCACAAATGCAACGATATATTGGAAACTCAAAATTGAGTGAGCTTAAGGCGCGACGACGAAACATGCTCGATTAAGAGCCTGTAGAGGAGAAGCAACGCCGAGATCGCTCAATGTTGAGTTTCTCGGAGAGCCAGAATATTTTTTCTTTTGGCGTTGTTGCTCGTCACTCACGTATCAACGGATACGCTTCATTCCTCGCGCCTAGCCAGAAGAAAAAATCTTTCTGGCCAATAATCGCTGAATTTGTGCAGAGGACACTTGTAGGTTGTGGTCTTCAACCAACCGCTGCTACGGCCTTGCGGCCGCAACTGACGCATTATCTTGGGTTGGGCTTCGTGCTTAGATGCTTTCAGCGCTTATCCGCACCATACAATAGCTACCCGGCGTTCACTTGGTAGCAAAGCCGGTAGACCAGAGGTATGTTCATCCCGGTCCTCTCGTCGTTTATTCCCCTCTCACGAGGAGCACAGACTATATCTTCACCCACATGGGGTGTCGGCATCTTACAAATGTAGCCCTTTCTGCGAATATCTCGCAAACTTTCCGGAACTACATAAGTCCGTCCGTTATCCGCCAATGAGCGGACCGGAACAAGTCGTTACGGGGTCAAACCTAAAACTTGAAGCAATTCCTTGCGCGTTCTTTTCCTCTTAGTGACATAATTACGATTTTGCACCGTAATCATGCAATCAACGAGTTTAATCCGATCTTTTTCAGAAAGCGCATTGCTCCTTTTACCCGATAGAACATTCATTGCTGAAATAAGTGTTTCAGTCTGAATCTTTTTGAATCTGATAAAAGGCAGCAAGTCTTTCAGGATATCGCGCACTTGATCAAAACCGTTGATGCGTAATTCACTCATACCATCATTGCGTTTTGTCAGATATCCGATACCCAAGACCGAACGAATCCAGTTGAGCGGCGCTTCATGTCGACTATCCTGATAAAAACAGATAGTAG
>CAYIFE010000042.1:0-4617 GCA_964362605.1 uncultured Candidatus Saccharibacteria bacterium | reverse complement strand
GAATCTCATGCCAATCAACAAATTGCTAATACAGAAAATTGCTGATAACAGATGAATTCGCAATTGGCAAATTGGCATACCATTCGCACTATTGGCATCTAATAATTATGATTGACCGCATAAAACTATTTTTCCAAGAATCCCGCCAGGAGTTCAACCACATCAACTGGCCGACGTTCGCGGAGACCAGAAAACTGACGCTCATTGTCGTTGTGATGTCCCTCGGTGTCGCCCTTTTTCTCGGCGTTCTGGATTTTGTGTTCGGCCGCTTGCTGGAGACGTTCTTTCTCTCATAACCATCGCATATCCTATGGCCGAAAAACGCACCGCGCAAAAAATGGGCAGTCCAAGCGGATCAAAGAGCGATCCCAAGAACGAGCGGCACTGGTATGCCATCCATACCTATTCCGGCTACGAAGATGCGGTGGCGCGTTACCTCAAACAGCGCGTTGATTCGCTCGCGATGAACGACAAGATCTTTTCGGTCGTTGTGCCCAAGGAACAGAAGATCAAGATCAAAAACGGCCGCCGGCGCGCGGTGGAAGAAAAGATCTACCCCGGGTACGTGCTCGTAGACATGGTCTTGACCGACGATTCGTGGTACGTGGTCCGCAACACGCCGCGGGTGACGGGATTTGTCGGCGCAGACGCCACCACGCCCGTTCCGCTTTCGCAGGCGGAAGTGGACGAGCTCATGTCGCGGATGGGCGGGGGCGAGGCGAAGTTTAAGGTTGACGTGCGCGTGGGTGAAACGGTGAAAATAATTGACGGGCCGTTCAAGGACTACGACGCCAAGGTTTCCGAAATTGATGATGCTAAGGGAAAGATAAAGGTGCTTGTTGCCATCTTCGGCCGCGACACGCAGGTTGAGCTGGATTCATTGCAGGTGCAGAAACTCTAGAGTAATCGCTAATATCGCGAATTGGATTTCAAATATCGCGAATAGAAAGTTTTAAAACACTATTGCTTAATTCGCGTTATTCGCCTATCATTCGCGTTGTTCGCGAACACTATCATGGCCAAACCAATCAAAACTGTCCTCAAGCTCCAGATAGAAGCCGGTAAGGCAAACCCCGCGCCGCCCATCGGGCCGGCTTTGGGCCAGCACGGCGTCAACATCGCCGGTTTTTGCAAAGAATTCAATGAGCGCACCAAGGAGATGACGGGCGACGTGGTGCCGGCAGAAATAACGATTTACGAAGATCGCAGTTTTTCATTCGTGCTCAAGACCCCTCCCGCCTCCGCATTGCTCAAAAAGGCGGCTGGTATTGAAAAGGGGAGCGGTGAACCGAACAAAAAGAAGGTAGGTAAGGTGACAAAGGCGGATCTGCGCGCGATCGCGGAAAAAAAGATGGTTGATCTTAATACGGACAACATTGATCAAGCGATGAAAATTATCGCCGGCACGGCGAAGAATATGGGGATAGAGATTAGTGATTAGGGAGTAGAACTTCCGTTTTGCGGACAAGTACGATACGAAATGTTCGCGGGATAAAATGAAAAAGCCCAGTGGGCGCTAGGCGCACTTGGTGTTGTCGTCTCTATCGGCAAGGGCGGTGCGCCGGCGCGTCCGCAGTTTGTCGTTTCTTTTGACCTTCTTGAGCCGCATTTCGGCGCGCAGGCCCGTGATCTTTCCCTTGCTGATCGTGGGGAAGAGCGTGCTTTTTTTGCAAAACGGGCACGCGCCGAGGCATCGGTGATTGGAAAGGTACGGGACAAGTTTGTCGGGGACGCGTCTTCCAACGGCGAGCACGCGGTAACGGTTGCTCCCATTGCCGGGCAATTCCGCAATTCGCACGCCGAGATTGATGTCGGTGAACGTGCGGTTGCAGCACGGCGGACTGCAGGTGATATACCAATAGTCGGTGTGTTGTTCTTCGGCTATCACAGTGCCCTCCTGCGGGCGGGTGACAGTGGGTACGATATCTTTTTCTGCGTGGCGCGTCAACTTTTCTGCAGCAGATTTTTTTGGTATCATACCGAGGATGAGTTATATCCCTACCATCGGCCTGGAAATCCATGCAGAGTTAAAGACCGCCACCAAAATGTTTTGCGGGTGCAAAAACGACCCGGACGAAAAGCACCCCAACATCAACGTCTGTCCTGTCTGCCTTGCCCACCCGGGAACACTGCCGGTTCCCAACCGCGAGGCGATTGAAGCGATCCTTAAGATCGGCATGGCGGTTGGTGGCGACCTGCCCGCTAAGTCAAAGTTTGACCGCAAGAGCTACTTCTACCCCGACCTGCCAAAGGGTTACCAAATCAGCCAATACGACCAGCCGCTCGTCGTGGGCGGACGCCTGGCGGGGGTGCGATTGATGCGGGTGCACCTTGAAGAGGATACGGGTCGTTTGCTCCATGGCGAGCAAACGAACAATGACAATGACAATGACAGTAAGAAAGAGAGTCATCGTCAAAAGTCATCGTCATCGTTTTCCCTCGTCGATTTTAACCGCGCCGGCGTGCCGCTGATGGAGCTCGTCACCGAGCCGGACGTCAAAGATGCAGATCAGGCCGTGGAGTTTGCCAGGGAACTCCAGCTCATTCTGCGTTACCTCGGCTCTTCTGATGCTGATATGGAAAAAGGGCAGATGCGGGTGGAAGCGAATATCAGTATCAAGCCACTAGCCACTAGCGACTCGCCACTAGGGACGAAAGTGGAGGTCAAAAACATCAACTCGTTCAAGGCCGCCCATGATGCGATTGAATATGAAATAAAGCGGCAGACAGAAATCCTTGATCGCGGTGAGGCAGTGATGCAGGAAACGCGCGGATGGGATGAGAACAAAGGCGAGACGTTCTCACAGCGCAGTAAAGAAAGCGCGCATGAGTACCGGTATTTTCCCGCGCCCGACATTCCGCCGCTTGATCTTTCCAAATTTGACCTCACCGCGCTCAAGCGTTCCATCCCCGAATTGCCTGCCGCAAAACGCACCCGGTTTGCAAAAGAGTTCGGTCTCAAGCCGGAGCAGGTGGAAATTCTTATCGCCGATCGCGAGGCGGCGGCATTTTTCGAAGCGGCGGTTTCGGAACTAAAAACCGAAGATCCCGCCGCTAAAAATGGGGAGATCCAGTTGCTCATCAATTACCTTGTGCACGACCTGCGCGGGTTGATGGCGGCGCAGGGGATCGGCTTTGCGCAATTAAAGCTGACAGCGGAAAACTTCATTGACCTCATTGAGCTGGTGGCGCACGGTAAGATAAACAGCCGCACGGCCAAGGACTTGCTCGCGCGCATGGTGGAACGCGGTGGCGATCCGAACGAAATAATGCGCGATGAAAACCTCGCGCAAGTCAGTGATGAAGGCGAACTTACCCTGTTGGCGCAGAAATTGATGACCGCGCACCTCGCCGTTGCCGCCGACTACCGGCGCGGCAAAACAAACGCACTCCAGTTTTTTGTCGGCAAGGCCATGGCCGAGCTCAAAGGCAAAGGGAACCCGCAGGTGCTCCAGAAGATTTTTAAGGAGGTGTTGGGGGGCGATTGACACCCATTATTGAGCGGATACAATAAAGAGATGGCAAAGCAAAAGTCAGTAAAGTCAAAGAAAGACCTACACGCCGAAATCCGTGGCGTTGGTGTTCTCGTTGAGCAAGTCGGGCATGAAGTTCGGGTGATTGCCGAACAATATGGCGATATCAAAGAAACGCTTCGCAAGCATGGAGAAAAACTTGATTCCCACACTGATATGATCGGGAAACTTGCGGTGGATGTGGTGATGCTCAAAGAAGATTCAAAAGCAACTCGGTTAAATATAGACGTGATTAAAACCGACATCGAGTTCATAAAATCCGGTCTCAAGCGTAAGGTTGACGTAGAAGAATTCTCCGCCCTCGAGCGCCGCGTGGCGTTGCTTGAAAAACGATCCGCAAATCGATAAGCATTAGAATCGCTACAGCCCTATGTCTAAAAAACCGATATACATTCTCGCTTTCGTGGTTGTTGTTGCGATCCTCTTTCTTGTTTTTACCGGCACCAGCAAAAACGGGAAGGATGTGCAGCCGAGTGGGAGTTACGAGATGGATAACTGGACAGTGATTGGTTTCAACGAGGAAGAGACAAAAGAGATTCAAGCAGCTTTTGTAAATTATCCATTCCCGGATCACCATCTTAAGTTGGAAAGAATTCTTGACCCAAACGATTTTAACCCACCGTGTCCGACATGCATTGGAATAATAACCGATCCCGGCTACGGATGGGACTTAGTTTTAAAAGAAAACGGGGTAGTGCGGGTGACACTTGGAGGTGCGGCTGACTAGAGGGTAAGCGATTTTGTGAGAATCCCCTCGGTCACTTTTTCTATAAACGCAGCGAGTCCAAAATCTTTCGAAGTTTTTTCGCCGTGCGTGCGGACGTTTATAGTTCCCGCTGCCGCTTCTTTTTCGCCGACGACGAGGAGGTAGGGGATCTTTTCCATCTCGCCTGCGCGGATGCGTTTGCCGAGCGTTTCATTACTCGTATCGAGCTGAATGCGAATTCCCGCTTTCTGCAGTTCTTGCCCGACGCTGGCGGCATACTTTTCGGTCTTTTCGCTCACCGGAATCACGCGTGTTTGCACGGGCGCGAGCCAGACGGGGAACGCGCCGGCGAAGTGCTCGATGAGAATGCCGAGGAAC
>CAYIFE010000041.1:0-4646 GCA_964362605.1 uncultured Candidatus Saccharibacteria bacterium | reverse complement strand
ATCTGCACGGCAACGTCTTCCTCAAGCGGTTCTTTAAAACCGTTTTTTGGCCACCAGCGGCTGCGCCAGTTTTCTATCAGCGAAAGCCGAAACGAATTTGGTCGGATCTTTTGTCCCATACGTTACACTGATTTGCGGCGAAACATCCGCTTGAAGAACCCACTCTGACCTTTCTTTTCAGACATCGGCTTTTCGGTTTCGGGTGCGGTCTTTTTTTGCTCCGGTTTCCCGCTCTTTTTCTTTCCCTTCTTCTCTTTCTTGGGCGGCGGCAGTACGGTAAACCGGGGCGCAACACTAGCCGCGATTTCGCGTAGGATTATCGTCACATGGCTCATCTTTTTATGGATGGGAGTGGCGCGGCCCATGGCGCGCGGCAGTGAACGCTTGAGCATGGGCCCCTGATCAACAAAACATTGTGAAATGACGAGCCGGTCGGGATCGAGCTTCTGGTTGTTCTTCGCGCCTGCCGCCGCGCAGCGCAGTAGTTTGAGGAGTTCGCGCGCGCTCCGCTGGGGTTGCATCAAAAGTCGGGCCTCGGCTTCGCTCACCGACAACCCGCGCACCGTATCCGCAATAAGCCGGACTTTACGCGGCGCAATATGCAGATATCGCAGACGGGCGGTTTGTGTTTTTGCGGTTTCCATATTCCACAGTTCCTGTATCTAGTTTCTCGTCCTATTTCTTCCCCGCCTCCGGCCCGGTCGTCGCGGCCTTGGCCTTTTCTGCTTCCGCAAGCTTCTGCGATGCTTCCAATTCGCGTTGCATCTTGCCGCCGTGTTTGACGAATTTCCGCGTAAGCGAAAATTCTCCCAGCCGGTGCCCCACCATCTCTTCACGCACCAACACGTCAATGAATTGCTTCCCGTTGTGGACGCCGAAGGTGTGCCCCACCATTTCCGGCGAGATCTCGCTCCTGCGCGCCCACGTCTTAATGACCGTTTTTGCGTCCGGTTTCATGGCGGCGATCTTTTTCAAGAGCCGCGGATCAACGTACGGCCCCTTTTTGCTTGATATGGACATGGTATTTGCTACGAATTACGAATGATATACAAATATACGAAAAATACAAGCGATTTCCCCCCTTCGTACTTTCGTACCAATTCGTATTTCGTAGCCATGCTACCTCACCTTTGGTCGCCTCTGCATGATGAATTTCTGCGACCATTTTTTCCGGTTGCGCGTTTTCTTGCCTCCGGTGATGTTTCCCCAGATATCCTTCGGCCGGCGGGTGCCGCGCGGCTGTTTGCCCTCGCCGCCGCCGTATTTGTGGTCAACGGGGTTCATGGCCGAGGCGCGCACGGTCGGACGGATACCGAGCCAGCGGGACTTGCCTGCCTTGCCCCAATTAGCAAGCGCATAGTCGGGGTTTGATACCTGGCCGATAGACGCAAAACTCCGGGAGTTCACCTGCCGGACTTCCTTTGAAGAAAACTTTAGAATCGCGGCGTTCCCTTCGTGAGCGAGCAGTTCCGCATACGTTCCCGCCGAACGCGCAAATTTGCCGCCACTGTCGGGTTTTGATTCCACATTGTAGACAAACGTTCCCACCGGAATGTTCTTAAGCGGAAGCCGGTTGCCGGTGGTGAGGGGAGCGTGCTCACCTGCGACGATCCGGTCTCCTACTTTAAGGTCTTTGGGTGAGAGCACATACGCACGCTCGCCGTCGCGGTAAAGCACGAGCGCGATGAACGCCGTCCGGTAGGGATCGTATTCAATGGTTTCCACGGTTGCCGGCACATCCAGTTTGCGCTGGGCAAAATCAACGATACGGTAGAGCTTCTTGTTGCCGCCGCCCTGGTGACGCATGGTGATGACGCCCCGGCTGTTCCTGCCGGCATGGGTCGGGAGCCGCTTAAGGAGCGGCTTATGCGGCGTGCCGGTGGTAATGAGGTGCCGGTACTCAACGACTGACATCTGCCGGCGCGACGGAGTTGTTGGTTTGAATTCCTTCATACACGTTAGTGCGGCACGATGTCCAGTGTTTCCCCCGCCTTGAGAGTCACAATGGCTTTTTTGTATCCGGGCTTTATGCCGACGCTGTAGCGCAAGCGCCGTTGCTTTGCTTTAGTGTTGACGATGGCCACGCGCGTCACATGCACCTTGTATGCCGCCTCAACCGCTTTTTTGACCTCTGGTTTTGTCGCGCCCGTACGGACTTTAAATAAATACGTGCCGCGCGCGGCCAGTGCAGTCCCCTTTTCGGTGATGAGCGGATGAACGAGCGTTGTTGAAAATATGGTCATATGAAAAAGCCGTTACTTGATCTCGTCAGTCGCGCCCGCGGCGATGAGCACCGAGGCGTGGCGCAGTACGTCCTCTGCGCTCATCGTGCCGGCGGCAACCGTAGTGACCGTTTTGATATTGCGCGCGGCGCGAAAAACTCCTTTTTCCCCGCGGGCGGGAACAAGGAGCGTAGAAACCGCATATTTCTTTTTTGGCTGGGCGAAAAACGCCGCGAGCATGCCGGAAAGTATCTTTGTCTTCGGTTCAGAAAGAGAAATAGCATCAATGAAAAAGATCTCTCGTTCGGCGAGCTTTTTCGACAGCACGCTGTGCAAAGCCGCGCGCGCCATTTTTTTGTTGACGTGCACTTTGTAGCTACGGTCGTTGCGCGGGCCATGGGTAACGCCGCCGCCTTTCCAAAGCGGCGAACGGATGGACCCGTGCCGCGCGCGGCCGGTCCCCTTTTGACGCCATGGTTTTTTGCCGCCGCCGCTGACCTCTCCGCGCGTCTTCGCGTGCGCGAGGGGTTTACGGCGGTTCGCCGCGGTCGCGGTCACTATTTGGTGCACGAGGTCAGGGTTCCAGCGCGCGCCGAACACGGCGTCGGACACCTCTGCTTCGCCCGTCTGCTGATGCTGTAAATTGTATATCGGGACTTTCATATAATTATTCTGCTTGCTTTTAGTGCCGCTTGGAATAATTAGAAATTAGGATAATTTTTTAATTTCTATCTTCCCCTTGATACTGCCGGGCACCGCGCCCTTGAGCGCGAGTATCTTGCTCTCGCTGTCAAAAGAAACAACTTCTAGATTTTTGATCGTACGCCACGCGGCTCCCATATGGCCGGCCATGCGGCGGCCGGGCAGTACCCGCTGGGGGGTGGTATTGCCTATGGACCCGGGAGCGCGGTGTCGGTTCTTCTGCCCGTGGGTCTTCGGTCCGCCGGAAAAACTGTAGCGCTTAACCACGCCGGCAAACCCTTTCCCTTTGGTCTTCCCGCGCACCGCCAACAATTCGCCTTCGGAAAATGAAACGCCTTCATCGGCGCGAACGATCTTAATGGGCGTTATGGGAAGCGCGCGATCGCCTTTATACGTCTGGGTCATCTTCATTTTTATACCGTGGATCTTCATGGGTGTCGTGGTATGGGCCTATGCAATGAGTTTCCCTTCCAACAAAAACCGCCAGGCCGTTCCTAGCGTTTTTGTTACCAAAAACCTTAGGCACACCGCGTACCGGCAAGGTTACACCATTTTTATCTCAATATCAACCCCCGCAGGCAGGGTCAGCCGTGACAGCGACTCAACGATGGACTGGTTGGGATTGACGATGTCCAGCAGGCGCTTGTGCACGCGCAGTTCAAATTGTTCGCGCGAGTCCTTATGCACAAACGTTGACCGGTTGACGGTATAGCGCTTGATCTCGGTCGGGAGCGGTATCGGCCCGATTATTTCGGCATCGTGCCGCTTCGCGGTGTCAATAATCTGCCGGCACGAGCTGTCAATCAGCTTGTGGTCGTACGCCCGGATGCGCAGGCGGAGCTTTTCCTTTTCTACCTCCTTCTTCGTCGCCATCTATTTGATGATCTTGGTTATCACTCCCGCGCCCACCGTCCTGCCGCCCTCGCGGATGGCAAAACGCTGTTTTTCTTCCAGTGCCACCGGCTGGATCAGTTTTACCGTAAAAGTGATCGTATCCCCGGGCATCACCATCTCGGTCCCCTGCGGCAGAGTTACTTCTCCGGTCACGTCGGTGGTACGGATATAGAACTGGGGCTTGTAGCCGGCGAAAAAGGGCGTGTGGCGCCCGCCTTCCTCTTTGGTCAGGATATAGACCTCGGACTCAAAATCGGTGTGGGGAGTGGCGCTGCCCGGTTTGGCAATGACCTGTCCCCGCTCCACATCCTCCTTTTTCAAACCGCGCAGGAGTATCCCGGCGTTATCCCCGGCCATCCCCTCATCAAGGGATTTATTAAACATCTCAATGCCGGTAATGGTCGTCTTTTGGGTATCCCGCAGGCCAATCACTTCAATCTCGTCATTAAGTTTAATCTTACCGCGCTCAATCCGGCCGGTTACCACTGTCCCGCGGCCCTCAATCGAGAATACGTCTTCCACCGGCATGAGAAAAGGCCGGTCCACGTCGCGCACCGGCTCGGGTACATAAGTATCCAACGCAGCAGTCAGTTCCAAAATCTTTTTGGCCCATTCGTCGTCCGCCGAAGCCGCATTGAGCGCTTTCAGGGCCGAGCCGCGGATAATCGGGGTCTCGTCCCCGGGAAATTCGTATTTTTTGAGCAGTTCGCGCACCTCCTGCTCCACCAAATCCACCAGTTCCGGATCGTCCACCATATCCACCTTGTTCAGGAATACGACGATGGCCGGCACCCCGACTTGCCGCGCCAGCAGATCGGAAGAGCGTCG
>CAYIFE010000040.1:0-4949 GCA_964362605.1 uncultured Candidatus Saccharibacteria bacterium | reverse complement strand
GGTGACAGATAATGATGTTATGCGGGAGCTCTCCTTGCGCCGAGAGCTTTCGGATGATTGATTGCGCGGATATGCCGTGGTAGCCGAAGCGGTAGATGCCGAAACGCTGCGCATCGCTTTTGGGAATGGCGTAGTGCCGCGCGCGCGCCGGAAGATTTGCATAAAAGGCGCTGTCTGAAATGGCCGCAAGGGGCGTATGAGCAAACGCGCTTTGTATGTTTTCAATTTCGGCAAGCGCGGGCCCGGTGTGGAGCGGCGTTTCCCGCTGTGTGCTTTTGAGCTGGGCGATGCATGCGTCATCAATGATCCGGTTGCGCAGGAAATAGTTGCCCGGCGCCACGACGCGCACGCCGACCGCGCGGATGTCCGCAGGGGATGCGATGATGCGTTCCGACGCGGCAAACGCGAGAAAATATCCGGTTGCGTCAGCGGGAATGCCGGCGGTGAGTTCGCGCCGATGCTCCCCTGCGGGGGAAGAAAGCGCAACGACGTGCCGACTATCCTCAATCTCAAAGTGCGCGCGGGCGAGTTCTGTTCCCTCGCGAAACAGCGCGCATTTCATGGACGCGCTGCCGGGATTTATCGCCAAAATGGTTTCCTTCATATCCGTGCGTGCCACCGCCAATCCTCAATTTCTTGGGGGTCAACGCCATGCGTTGCTATGTAGGCAAGATGCGCGGCGAGCTTTGCGTCGTAGGCCCGGTTGAGGGCGTTCGCGGTTTCCTGCCCGATGACGCCGCGTTGCGCCATGGTGGTGAAAATTTCTTTTGCGAGATGGTAGCGGTCGGTGCCGTTTCGCACATGCATGTCGAACGGCGTGGTGGTGGAGCCGTTCTCCAGATAGCCGTGCACGGAAAATCTGCGGCCGCCGTCCTGCCGGTCAAACAGCACCTGCTTGAGCGTTTCGGGATAGCCGTGGAAGTTGAAGAGCACGGGCTTGTCCGCGGTGAAGTAATCCGCAAAGTCGTCGCGTGGCAGGCGGCACGCCGCGTTGCCCACGCCCAGCGTGGAGAGTTCCATGATGTTCACAAACCGCAGTTTCAGCGCGGGAACTTCACGCCACGCGATGTCCATCGCCGCGAGCGCTTCTTTGGTAAGGTAGTCGCCGGCCGCCGCGATGACCATATCCGGGTCTGGGTCGCTGGCAAAATCCCACACCATCAGTCCGCGCTCAAGTTCCTGCGACGCCAGCGCGGGGGTGAGCCACCGCGGTTCAAGGGTTTTCCCCGCGACGATCACGTTGATCTCGTTTTGCGAAGAGAGACAGCGTTTGAGCACCGCCAGGGTGCTGTTGCCGTCGGGGGGAAAGTAGACGTGGACAAAACAGCCGTGCTTTTGGAGTACGTTGTCTATGAATCCCGGATTTTGGTGCGAAAATCCGTTGTGCTCCTGCCTCCAGCCGGAGGAGGTGAGGATGTAATTGAGCGAAGGAACGCCGCCGCGCCAGGGGGTCTCGCGCGCTATGCGCAGGAATTTGGCGTACTGGTCGGTCATGCTTGAAACGATTTGGATGAACGCCTCGTACGAGGCGAATACGCCGTGCCTGCCCGTGAGCACATATCCCTGGATCAGTCCCTGAAGCGTGTGTTCGGAGAGCATCTCCATAACGCGCCCTTCCGGCGCGAGGTCCTTATCCCATGCCTTTAGAGGCCAAACGAATGCGCGCGCGGTGGTTTCAAAAACTGCATCAAGTTTGTTTGAGTAGGTCTCGTCGGGGGAAAAGAGCCGGAAGTTGCGCGATGCCCGGTTGAGCGCGAACACCTTGTTGAGGTAGAGCCCTGCGCGGCGCATGCTACTTGAGCCGATAGTGCCCGGCACGGATGCGTCTTCTGAAAATTCCTCCGCCGCGGGCAGGAGGAGTGCTTTCGTTGTATTTTCCCCGCCGAACGTGTGCGGATTCTCCCCCATGCGCAGTTTTGGAGGAGGGATGCCCTCTGCGATCTCCGGTATGAATCCGGATGCCCTATTGAACAGTTCGGCAAAACGATAACTCTGGAGCCACGCCTCCACCGCGCGGAGCTCTCTTCGGTCGGTTTTTGCCTGCGGCGCGACCACCTGGTGCGAGAGGCAGTTGCCCTCTATTTTTTTGCCGTGGAGTTTTTTGATACCCGTCCACCCCTTGGGGGTTTTGAGGATGATCATGGGGAAGCGCGGCGCCCTGATGCGCTCCGAAGTATTCCGCGCCTTTTCCTGGATTGATGTGATGGACGCATAGCACGCTTCAAGCGTTGCAACCATCCGCTCATAGATGTTTGCCGTGCCCGCGACGATGTGCGGCTCGTAACCGTAGCCGGAGAACAATGACTTCAACTCCCGCGCGCTCATCCTGCCGAAGATCGTGGGGCCGGAAATTTTGTATCCGTTCACGTGGAGGATGGGGAGCACCGCCCCGTTTATTTTCGGGTCAATGAATTTGTTCAGGTGCCAGGCGGTTGCGGTAGGCCCGGTTTCCGCCTCGCCGTCGCCGACGAGGCAGGCGGCGATCAGGTCGGGGTTGTCAAGAATCGCGCCGTAGGCGGTTGCGAGCGCGTAGCCGAGCTCTCCGCCCTCAAGGATGGCGCCCGGCGTGCCGGGGCTCGTATGGCTCGGAAAACCCCGCGGCCAACTGAAATTTTTTGCCAGGTAACCGATCCCCGTTTCGGTATGCGTTGCCGCGGGGTAGTATGCGGCAAGCGTTCCCTCCAGAAAGAGGTTTGCCTGGAGAGCGGGGAACCCGTGGCCGGGGCCCAGCACAAAGAGGATGGAGGCGCCGTGCGTTTTGATGAGGCGGTTAAGGTGCGCGTAGACGAAGTTTATCCCCGGGCAAGTCCCCCAGTGCCCCATGAGCCGCGGTTTTATGTCGTCAAAAGCCAATGGCCGTTCCAGTAGCACATTGTCGCGAAGGTAGATTTGCGCCGCGGTCAAAAAGTTTGCGGCGCGCACATATTTTTTGATTGCGTCAACCGGTGCCAGCATACTTATATGATACCATCTCGGAGCGGGTACGGGGAGTCGAACCCCGGTCATTAGCTTGGAAAGCTAAGGTAATACCGTTATACGATACCCGCATCTTGCGGTAAGGATTGATTTTTATCGTAAAATAACTTACGATAATTTGCAATGAAATCGGGAACGGTCATGCTTGCGATAATAGCGGCGGTGAGTGTGGGCACGTTCGCGGCCAACCAGTTGTTTTTGGCAAAACCCTACGTGCCGCCCGAGTTTTCACTCTCGCGCATCAAGGGGGCGGAGTTGGCGCAGAGCATCGTCAACCTTTCCGAAGAGTCGCTGACAAATCTTGAGAAAATAGGCGTGTACGACCGGCAGGGGAACTCCTCGGCGGCGCTCGTCCTCATCGCCAAAGAGGTGGTCAAAAACCGCCAGACGCGCGAGCGCGCCATCGCGCTCTCCTCACAGCTTGAGAAGATGGCGCAGACCATTGACATGATAAAGCCGACGCGTGCGCGCATACTCGCCACCGAAGCGGTGTCTTCGGAGGTGGCGCTCGTCTCGCGGCTGGTCGCATTCAACGACTACCTGCTCTCGCTGTTTGAAACCCTGCGCGCGAAGTTCCAAAAACCGGATGCGAGCGTAGACGACAAGATAGTGGAGTTCACGGGCAAGATAAATGAGGAGGTGCGCGCGATAAACGACTTCAATAGACGCTTCAACAATTCTCTGGCAGAATTTGACAAGGTGTTTAAGTAGCAAGAACGGGGTGTCGTATACTGGTAGTACGCCTGCTTTGGGAGCAGGTAGACCGAGTCCGATTCTCGGCACCCCGACACCGCGGCACATCTCCCCGTAGTTCAACGGATAGAACAAAAGGTTTCTAACCTTTCAATGGGGGTTCGATTCCTCCCGGGGAGACACAACAAAAACCCACCTGTTAGTTATTCGCGTTATTACTTCTTTAATTCGCGCTATTCGCGATTACTCTACGAACATCCTCCGTTTGAGGTGCCGCACTGAAGGCAGGTCATGCAGGAGCCCGTGCGCACCATCATGCCGCCGCAGGACTTGCAGACCGTGCCGGCGGAAACATACCCTTTGAGCGTTTTTTTTGGTTCTTCCGTTTTAATCTGCGCTACGGTATCGGCGGTGGGTGTAGAGTGGCCGTTTGCCGCTACCACCCCGAATTCTTCCAGGTCGTCGGGCGAAAGGAATCGCAGAGCGAGGTAGCGAAAGATGTAGTCCACGATGCTGGTGGCAACCTGAACATCGGGATTTTTGGTGAAACCGGCCGGTTCAAAGCGGCTGTGGATGAACTTTGAAGCGAGCGCTTTGAGCGGTACGCCGTACTGCAGGGCCATGGAAACGGCGATGGCAAACGCATCTAAGAGGCCCGAGAGCGTGCTTCCCTGTTTGGCCATGCGGATGAACATCTCCGCTACCCCCCCGTCGTCATACATGCTGTAGGTGATGTACCCTTCATGGCCGCCGATGGAAAAACTGTGCGTTTCAGACGAGCGCGTGGGCGGCAGGCGGCGGCGCGCGGGAGCCACGGCGCCGGCGGATGTTCCTTGAGAGCCGCCGTGCGCGGTTTGCAGGGGCTGGGTTGCCTTTGATCCATCACGGTAGACCGCGAACGCTTTGATGCCCATCTTCCATGCCATCAGGTATGCTTCCCCGATTTCCTCTCTGGTTGTCTCTGCCGGCATGTTGAACGTCTTTGAAATGGCGCCGGAGATGAACGGCTGGACGGCGGCAACCAGCTTCACGTGTCCCTGCCACGAAATGGAGCGCGTCCCCTTGGCCGGTTTTACCGCGCAATCAAAGATGGCGAGGTGTTCGTCTTTGAGGTGCGGCGCGCCCTCCACGGCGCCGGTTTCGGAAACCCAGGCGACTATTTCCCGCGCCTGGTCGTCGGTGTAGCCGAGATTTTTGAGTGAGAGCGACACGCCGCCGTTGACGATGCTCATCCATCCGCCGCCGACCAGCTGTTTCATCTTCACTAGCGAAAAGTCCGG
>CAYIFE010000039.1:5089-5378 GCA_964362605.1 uncultured Candidatus Saccharibacteria bacterium | reverse complement strand
TCCATCAGCGTCACGCAAGGCCACAATGACAGCTCATTGATGGAAAAAAGCGAATGCAAGGAACCGGTTGATGCCGACCGTCTCACGAGTCCAAGCATAACCGTCGCAACGGCTCTAGATGCTCCCGGTCTCGCGTTTACAAAAATTTCCGCCCCGCCCGCTGGCAGGGAATCAAGCCCGGCCTCTTTGAGGCGAAGCAGTGTTTCCTGAAAAGAAAGCTTGGCCTGTTTAGCCATCCAGGCGATCTCGACCGCGGTGTAGGCCTTGACATGAATGGTGGGCCGCCGTT
>CAYIFE010000039.1:0-5079 GCA_964362605.1 uncultured Candidatus Saccharibacteria bacterium | reverse complement strand
CACTCTTTCCCTACACGACGCTCTTCCGATCTAGATACGATTCAAATTGATCTCACACTCACCTACGCAAACAGCGCTCCCGAAAACCAGATCGCAAAAACGATAAAAACGGCGGTCGGCAGAGCATCCGCCGCGACGTTTGACGGCGGTTTGTTCCCGGCACAAGCAAACACTCTGAACATCGGCGATGCGGCAAACCAGTGGAAAGACGGCTTTTTTTCCGGAAACCTGACGGCCGAAGGCGATGCGACGTTTGGAAAATCGAACGCCGGCTACCTCCAATTCAAACGTTCGGGAGCGGGAAGCCCGCCGAGCCAGGACTGCGGCGATGCCAGCAAGCTCGGCCGCTTCTACCTGGACACAAGCACCAGCGGTGGCCCGCGTCTGTACGTGTGCACGGGCACCAGTGGCTGGAAATGGACACGCCTCAACTAGAACCAACACTTTTACCGGAGTTCTTTGCGTAGGCGGCGAGCAACCACGAGCTGGACTGCACTTTCCCGCCGTGACCGACGTTAAAGACCATTGCGCAACCGATGTTTTTGCAGGTTGCCACTTCGGGAATATTTTTTTGCGTACGGTCGCCGCCGTTGGCAAAAATGTCCGGTCTGATGCGCTCCAGCTCCGCGCACACGCTCATATCCTCGGGGCTCCGCGGGTGGCCGGTCGTCACCACCTCGTCAACGCCCGCGATTGCCTCCAGCAGTTCTTTGCGCTCGTGTTCGGGCATAAACACGTAACCCTTTTTCTTGCGCAACCAGTGGTCGTTGTTCAAAATCACGACCAGCCGGTCGCCGAGCTTTCTGGCGTGCTGAAACATCCGCACGTGCCCGATGTGCACGGGATCAAATCCCCCGCTGACGGCCACAACAATCGGCTTTTTATGATTTTTAAATCTCATGACGCTTCTACGCTTTATTGTTTCCCGTTCACCGTGCCTCTGCAATTTTTTGAGCCGCAGCGGCACGCAAACGGTTTTTCAAGAAATGCAATGTTGTCGTAATCAATGGTAATTTCTTCGCCTTTTTTAATATCGCGTAGTGCATACCCAACTCTATCCTGTTCTGCCGCATTTGGTTCGCACGAGTGATTCACATACCGCGCCGGCGGTTCGATGATCTCAAAACTGTCATTGCCGATTTTATCGAGATAACGCTTGTCGCTATCGGACAATGCACTGATTTTTTGCGCAGAGATGACCTTCCCCTTCGGATACGAATATACTTTCTCTCCTTTTTTGAAATTCCCTTTCGCAAAGAGGCCAATCCCCTGGATCTCGCTTTTCCGGATCTGTACGAACGTGTGTGTGTTATCGGCCATGGCAATGCTTGTACTTCATCGGACGGCCGTCGGGGTGCTTCGCTCCGCACGGGCAGGGATCATTGCGACCGACTTTCGCGGCGGCATGGCCGCCGCTTACGATGACAGATGACGGATGACCGATGACGGGATCGTTTTGCTTTTCATTCCGCTTGTCATGGTCATCGTTAGCAGTCATCGTTCCGATGCGTTCTCGATTTTCAGCAATCCACGCATCAAACTCCCGCAAGAGTGCCTGGAACATGAGATGCCCCTCGCGGCGGTACTCCACGAGCGGTTCGTGCTGACCGTACGCGCGCAGACCCACCGCATCGCGTAGCGCCTCCATATTTTCCAGATGGTTCATCCAAAACATATCCAAAGCGGAAAGCACCGTCGAAAGGGCTGGTGACGGCAGGGAGATTATTTCTTTCTGGCGCTCGTCTGTGTGCTCTTCCCCGGTTCCTGGTTCCTGATTCCTCGTCACTTCGAGCGTTTTGCTCTCGAGCAACTCCTGCCGCTTGCGGTACATAGCTACCCGCTGTTTGTTGAGCACGTCGTCAAACTCCAGCAGATGTTTGCGCGCGTCAAAATTCATCCCCTCCACCTTTGCCTGCGCCTGGGTGACCGCGCGCGAGACCAGCCGTGCCTGAATGGGCATATCATCGGGAATGTTGAGCGTCTGCATGAGCCCCTTGATGCGATCGCCGCCGAACACGCGCATCAGATCGTCTTCCAGCGAGAGGAAGAACTGCGACGAACCCGAATCTCCCTGCCGGCCCGCGCGGCCGCGCAGTTGGTTGTCTATTCTGCGCGAATCGTGCCGCTCGGTGCCGATGACGTGAAGCCCCCCGGCGGCCTTTACCTTCTCGGCATTCGCCGGCAACGGCGGATTACCGCCGAGGATGATATCCACGCCGCGGCCGGCCATGTTAGTGGCAACGGTAACCGCTCCCGGCCGACCGGCTTGGGCGATGATAGTGCCCTCGCGTTCGTTGTTCTTGGCATTGAGCACCTCGTGCTTCAAACCCGCGTCCGCCAACCGGCGGGAGAGCGTTTCGTTCTTTTCAATGGAGACCGTGCCGATGAGCACCGGCTGGCCTTTCTCTTTTCTCTGCCGCACGTCGCTGATAATGGCCGCGTACTTTGCGTCAGCATTCTTGTATATCAGATCCTCGTTATCAATGCGCACCATCTGCCGGTGCGTTGGAACGGTGGCGACCTCCAAGGTATACACCTTGTGAAATTCTTCGGCGGATGTCTGTGCTGTGCCCGTCATGCCGGAAAGTTTCCGATACAAACGGAAATAGTTCTGTATGGAGATGGTCGCATATGTGCGCGATTCCTGCTGAACGAGCACGCCCTCCTTTGCCTCTATTGCCTGGTGCAAACCGCCGGAATAGCGCCGGCCCGCCATCAGACGGCCGGTAAACTGGTCCACAATGATGACCTCATTGTTTTTTACCACATAGTCGCGGTCGCGCAAAAACAATTCCTTTGCCTTGAGCGATTCCTGCAGGTAGTGAGTGAGGCGCAGGTTTTCCGCCGCGTAGATGTTTTGTATGTTTAGCATCTGCTCCACACGGTCAATGCCTTCCTGCGTGATGTCTACACTTTTGAGCTTTTCGTCTACGAGGTAGTCCTCGTCCTTTTTTAACTGCGCGACGGCGCGCGCGAACGTTTTGTAGAATTGACTGCTCTCGGCATCCGGCGCGGAAATGATGAGCGGCGTCCGCGCCTCGTCTATCAAAATGCTGTCCACCTCGTCCACGATGGCAAAATACCGTTCGTTCCGTTGCACCTGGCCATCAAGGGAATGTGCGAGGTTGTCGCGCAGGTAATCAAAGCCGAACTCGTGGTTGGTCCCATAGGTGATATCTGCTTCATAGGCCTCGCGTCGGCTGATGGGGCGCAGATAGGCGTCCTGCACACGGAAACTGCCGGTGGTGTCTCTTTCCTTATCTAACAGCGCGGATTCCGTATGTTCTTGTGATTTTTCCCCCGTGAAATCCGGGTCATACATCAGCGCCCCCTCATGCACCAGACACGTCACCGAAAGCCCGAGTGCGTGATAGATCTGCCCCATCCACACCGTATCGCGCTTTGCCAGATACTCGTTGACGGTGACCACATGCACACCCTTGCCCGGCAAGGCGTTCAAATAAACCGGCGCGGTTGCGGCGAGCGTCTTGCCTTCTCCGGTGCGCATCTCGGCAATTTTGCCTTCGTGAAGCACGATACCGCCTATCAACTGCACGTCAAAATGGCGCTGGCCGAGCGTGCGCTTCGCCGCTTCACGCGTCAGTGCAAACGCCCGCGGCAGGAGTTCGTCGAGTTTCGCTTTCTGTTCCAGCTCAAGCACGCGGGACTGATGCTGAAGCTTTTTACTTTCCTCGCGCAAATCCTCATCCGAGAGTTTTTGAACTTCCGGCTCAAGCGCGTTAATTCCCGCAACGATCCGGCGCGCGCCGGCATCGGAAGAAAAGAGTTTTGTGAAAATCTTAAGCATGCGAAAAGCAGACCTATTGTAGCCCTAAAATGGCTCTAAATCAAACCTCACTCCATCGGCACCGATGGCCGCGACGCAGGCGACCAACTCTGAACGGAACGCAAGAAAGCATTCGGGAGCCCTAGGGCTCCCGTTTTTGTTCCATGAGTTCTTTGTACTTCTCCACCTCGCGCCGCAGCGTGTCGCGCACGCGGTCTATAGCCGCGCGCATGTCGGCATCCGTGCCTTCGGCGCGAACCACCTTCCCCGGCAGATGCACGTTTACCTCCGCGTAGAACACGTCGCCTTTGTGATGGTGTTTGGTTGTGCGCGCCACTTCCACACGCGCTTCAACCGCGCCCGTGTCGTCCCACCGTTTGATAAACTTCGCCACCGACCCTATTTTTTCCTCGATGTACGCGCGTAGCGCCGGCGTCAGATCAATACCCGTTGCTTTGATATTCAATTTCATAATGTTGCTACGAAATACGAATTGGTACGAATATACGAAACCTTCAGCTACTCTCACACATACATTATTTCTTCCTCCAGCTCAATGCCGAATTTCTGCCGAACGGTTTCCTTTACCAACCGCGCCAGCGCTTTGACATCGCTCGCCGTCGCGCCGAGCGCATTGACGATGAAGTTGGGGTGTTTGGGCGAGATCATCGCGCCGCCGCAGCTGACTCCGCGCAAACCCGCCTCAGCAATGAGATGGGCAGTGGGAACCACCGGAAACGGATCGGTCTTGACCACCGCCGTAAACTGGGCGCGTCGGCGCGGCGCAATGGTTCCAAATGCGACGTTTTTAAAGATACTGCCGACGTTCGGATGCTCCATCGGATGCCGCGCGTTGCGGTACGCTATTTTTTCCGCCGTGGCATCCGCGATGACTTTTTTATCTCCCCTTTTCAGATACAACTGCGCGGAAAGGATTATTTCTTCGCCGCTGTGTTCTTTAAAAACGCTCGTGCGGTAATCAAAATTGCACGCGGCGGCAGTGCGCGTTTTTGCAACAAGCCGCTTTGACTGCACCGGCAAACTGACAACCCGACAGAGGCAATCCTTTATCTCCCCGCCGAACGCGCCCGCATTGCCGCGAATGGCACCGCCAAGCGTGCCTGGAAGTCCACCGGCCCACTCCAAACCGGAGAACCCATGCGCGATAGCGGCAGAAACAATGTTTGACATGAGCGCGCCCGCGCCCGCCTCAATGGCCGTGCCGCGAACTCTGATACGGGTGAGCGCCGGTTTGATGACCACTCCAAAGACACCGGCATCACTGAACACGA
>CAYIFE010000038.1:0-5509 GCA_964362605.1 uncultured Candidatus Saccharibacteria bacterium | reverse complement strand
ATTGCCGTCGCCGAGGAGGCATTCATACCCAACGCTGGTGAGCCACCGAGTAACCGCATCTATCGGCGTGCACAGCCCCATGTGCGGGATCACCGTCTGTCGACCATGTCCATGCGTGTAGATCTTGGAAAAAATCCCGATGAGCTCGCAGGTGTCCGCCCGGAACACTCCCCCGCCGGAATTGCCGAAATACGTCGGCGCGCTCACCATCCAGTAGTTGCGCTCACGCACCGCGTTCTTCAAGCTCGCTATCTCTCCGGGCGTCGGGATGGGATCGTTGCCGAGCGGACATCCGACAGCATAGACCGGCGTGAACAGGGTGATCTCACCCACCTGTTCGCTCGGCAAGAGCCGGACGCTCGCGTACACCAGGCCGGTTCTGCGGAGTTTCAGCAATACCAGATCAAGGTTCTCGTCGTAGATCAGCACGTCTGCCGTGTGAGTGGTGGCAACGCCGTTTTGGTAGACGCGCGTAGGAATGCCTTTCTCACCGGCCGGATCGCCCGCCTCCGTCAGGATGTTGCGGACCACATGGTACGAGGAGAGGATATATGTGCCAGCAACCGGCGACGTGTCGGGCTGTGAACTGATGATGACGCCGCTGCCAACCGTGTCCTCGCCAGAAAGCTGGACCACCGGCGCAACGAGCATCTCTTCTTTGAGAAGAAGCTGTGCGGGGTTGAGCGCGCCATCATACCGCATTGAACTTACGGCAACCGGACGGCTCGCCGTCTCACCGGCGGCTTGCCGGATGAGCGTGTTCACCTTCGCATTGAGCGCATTGCTCTCGGCAATAATCCGGGTGCGCTCACGGCTGACTTCGCCGCGCTCGTCAGCGAGCGCGGCGACATCGCGTTCGAGCTTCGCCATCGCATCGCGCAGTTTGGCTTCGCGCAGAGAAAACGACTTTTGTTCCAGCTCCAACAGACGGCCTTTGCTGGCCGGCACACACCGCGCCGTAAAAAACGTCACCAACACGAGGACAAGAACCGTGCAGATCGCGTGTTTGGCTTTCACCGCAACCCCTCCGTCGTATGTGTAAAGGTTGCTGGAAAAAGTATAGCACAAACTGTAGACCCGAGGAGTAGTCCTCGGGTCATTTTTTATTTCAGAAGTTGTTACCAGTAGCCTCAAGGGGAATCGAACCCCTATTCCTGCCTGCCGGCAGGCAGGTGCGCCGCTCGCCCGCCTAAATTGCTGTCTGCTTGTGCTGTCATCGGGATTTGAACCCGAGTTTCCGCCGTGAGAGGGCAGCGTCCTGGACCAGGCTAGACGATGACAGCAAATTTTGGCTGGTAAAAGGACGGCACTACACGGATGTTTCCGGCTCAAGCGCCAGGGCATGCACCACCTTTTCCAAATGCACTGCCCGCGACGCCTTAATTAAAACCAGATCGCCGCGTTTAATCAAGTCCGGCACGGCGCCGGCGGCTTCCTCTGCGGTTTCAAACGAGATCACATTTTTGCGCGGCATGCCGGCCGCTTGCGCCGCCTGCGCGATAAACCGCGCGCGCGGCCCCACGGTTATGAGCACCGTGAGCGCCTTGGCCGCCCGAGTGCCCGTGCGCTCGTGAGATTCCTGCGCATAGGGGCCAAGCTCAAGCATGTCCCCCAACACACCGACGGTGCGGCCGGCGGAAAGCGCGCCAAGGGCTTCAAGCGCCGCCTCCGTAGACAGCGGCGATGCGTTGTAGCTGTCGTCAATGAGCGTGCTCTCCTTCACGCCCCTCACAATGCTCATGCGGTGCGGCTGGGGGCGATAGTCGGCGAGCGCATCCGCGATGCGCACCAGATTTATACCAAACACCACGCCCACGCACGCGGCGGCGGCGGCCGCATACGCGACCGGTCTCCCCAAGCAACCGTCAATGCGCACCGGCACGATACTGCCGGCATATTCAAGCTTGAAGGATACGCCAACTATTTTTCCGTCCTGCACGCGCGTTTCAAAAGTACTGACGCGCATATCGGCGTTTTTAGAAAAACCGAACGTCATCACCTGCGCGCGCGTTTTTTCGCGCATGGCGACAACCGTTTCGTCATCGGCGTTCAAAACGGCAAACCCCGTGCTCATCAGCTGTTCTACCAGCCGCGCTTTTTCGCGCCCGACCGCATCGGGGTTTTCATAAAACTCCACATGTACGGGAATTTTGCCGACCGCCGTCACTACCGCGATGTGCGGCCGTACCATAGCAAGCAAATAGCCGATATCCCCCGGTTTGTCCGCGCCATATTCCAACACGAGCAATTCGGGATACGCGCCGCGAAAAAGCAGTTTCAAAAATGCCGTGCCGAGCACCTTGCAGAAAAAAATGACTTTTCTGATGCGGTGCGCTCCCGGCGGCGCTTCGCGGCTGATGGCGCGCATATCGCCCTCTGACCACTGCCCGATGACGGCGAGCGGCAGACCTATTTCGCCGTTGAAGTTACCGCGACTCGCGCGCACCGGCCTGCTCTGCCGCAATACCGCCGCGATGGCTTCCTTCGTTGACGTTTTTCCAACACTGCCGGTGATACCGATGACACCGGGTGCATACCGGCCCACAACGCCGGCGGCGCTCACGCGCAGGAGAAAACGCAGTGCATTTGTAAAAAATCGTTTCATGCGAGAATGTCAGCGCGCTGTCACATCGGTTGCGAGATCGTCAGGGGGAAGATTGTAGTAATTGAGAATGAACTGCGCCAATTCACGGAACGCGGGCACCACGGTCAGCGCGGCAACCGGCGCGCCCTTCGGCTTGTCCAGTTTTATGAGGATGGTGAACTTCGGATCGGACGCCGGCGCGAAACCCGCATAGCTGTGAATAAACGTGTTTGGCGCGTATCCGCCGTTTACAAAATCCGGCACCTGTGCCGTCCCCGTCTTGCCGGCAACCGTGTAACTGGGGATGCGCGCGACTTCGGCTTTGGTAACGGCGGAAACCATCATGCCGGTCACTTGCCGGGCCGCACTGGCGGAAATGACGCGGCGCACGGTTTTGGGCGGCGTGCCGGCGACCACATGCGGCTCCATGAGCAACCCGCCATTGGCAATCGCGGAAACGGCGGTGATGAGCCGCAGGGGCGTGACCGCGACGCCTTGTCCGAACGACGCGGTGGCATAGTTGATGTCGCGCGGGTCCGCGCGCAAGGTCTTGAGCGATCCCTTTATTTCTCCCGGAAGTTCAATGCCGGTCTTTTCTTCAAAACCAAACTTGGTCAGGTAGTCGTAGAACCGCTCGCGGCCTATTTTGCGCGCGGCGAACGCCGCACCGGTGTTGATGGAGCGCTCAATGACCTGGGTCATTGTCGTATTGCCGTACGCTTTATGGTCCCAGTTGATGATTTTTTTGCCGTTCAAAGTGAGCGATCCGGTGTCAACGTACGTTGACTGCGGCGTTATGGCGCCGCTGTCAATACCAGCGGCCATGGTTATGACCTTGAACACGGAGCCCGGCTCATACATTGATTCCACCGCCGGGTTGAGGAATCGGGAGATCGCAGATAAACCGTACTCGTTCGGGTTGAAATCCGGCACGTTCGCCAGCGCGAGAATGGCGCCGCTTTTTGGATCCTGAACGATGACGGTGCCGCCGGAGGCCTCGTATGTCTCCGCCGCATCCTTGAGAATTTCCTCCGCGCGCGCCTGGATGTTGCGATCTATGGTAAGCGCTATGGTCTCGCCGTCCACCGGATCGCTGATGCGATCACCGTCAACAACTCCGCGCACGCCGGCAAGCTGTGGCTCAAAAAAAGCTTCTATGCCGTACCGGCCGCGGGGACGTTCATCGCCACTACTGGAACCGACAAAACCCAGGAGATGCGATGCAAACGAACCGAACGGGTAAAACCGAAACTCTTGCTCGTCCACATATATCCCCGGTATGCTCGCTTCTTTGATCCTCGCCACCTGATCGGCGGTCAGTTTGGTTGCAAGCAATTCGTACGCATCATTGGGCTTGCTGAATTTTTTTACGAGAGCGGCTTCGGAAAGCCCCAGCACGGCGGTCGTGCGGGCGGCGGTTTCCTGCGCATCTTCTATCTGTTTGGGAACGGCAAATACTATCGGATAGTCCTTATTGAGGACTGCCGGAATGTCATTGCCGTTCTTGTCGGTAAAGGAAATGATGCCGCGCTCGGGTAGCAGTATGCCGCCGGACGCATACTGGGCCTGCGCTTTGGCGGCATAGAGCGCGCCCTTTTCAATTTGCACGTGGTAGAGGTTTACCGAAAGCGTTATAAAAGCGGCGGAGAAAGAGAATATCAGAAGAATAAAGCGTGCTTTCATGGCTTCATGGCAACAGGTTCGGGCGTAATTTCCACGTATGTCGGCCGGTGTTCCAAAACAAGCCCCAGCGCCGCCGCGCGGGCGGCGGCATCGCCGGGATCAATGAGCGCGTACAGGCGATTTTTAAGTTCCGCGTTGGCAACCGTCAGTTGTTGAAACTCCTTTTCCTGCGTCGTGAATTGGTGGCGAAGGTCAACAGTGGAAGTATACAACGAAACAACCGCATACCCCCCTGTGAATAGCACAAGCATGAGCGGCACAACGAACCGCCACCCCCGCGAGGCGTATTTATTTGGCTGAATGATGGTCATGAAGACATTTTTAGCGCTCGCAGTTTCGCCGACCGTGAACGCGGATTCTGGGCTCGCTCCTCTTCTGACGCGACGATCGGTTTTCGGGTAATGAGCGCGGCGGCGGCGGATCGCTCATAGTCACGGAACTGCTGTTTCACCAGCCGGTCTTCGGTGGAATGAAAACTGACGATGGCCACCCTGCCGCCCGGTTTCATCAGGTGCGGCAAAGACGCAAGCACGGCTTCCAGATTCTCAAGCTCACGGTTAACGTACATACGCAACGCCAAAAACGTCCGCGTCGCGGGATGCAGACGGCCGCGCTCGTAGTGTTTGGGGACCGCGCTCACGATGACATCGGCCAGTTCTCTGCTGGTGGTAATCGGTTTGTTACGCACTGTCTGTTTTATGGCGCGGGCTATGCGTCCGGCAAACCGTTCCTGGCTCAACGTCCGGATGATGTTGGCAAGTTCGTCTTCACCGAGGGAGCGGAGCACATCCTGCGCACACACCGTATCATCGCCGTAGCGCATGATGAGTGACTCGTCCTTTTGAAAACTGAATCCGCGGCCCGACGATTCCAGCTGATCGGAGGAGAGCCCCAGATCCAGCACCAGTCCATCCGCGCGTCCGAGCAACTTGTGATTCATCATTTCATTTACGTGCGCGAAGTTGCCGCTCGCCAAATGGACCGAAATACCGCGTGCTTCATACGGCGTAAGCCACTGCACGGCGTTGTGGACGGCGCGCGCGTCCCAATCAATTCCCAAAAAAGAACCCGACGAACCGAGCCGCTCCAAAATAGCTCGCGCATACCCTCCGCCGTCAAGCGTCCCGTCGATGAAAAACTCGCCGGGTTGCGGATTCAACACTTCCATAACCTCGCGCAAGAGAACAGGGATGTGCGCCGTCGCAGACGACGGCACACCATGACGATGACCGATGACAGCTG
>CAYIFE010000037.1:0-5579 GCA_964362605.1 uncultured Candidatus Saccharibacteria bacterium | reverse complement strand
CTACGAAATATAAATTTTTACGAATATACGAGAAAGATCATTTGATTTTTAGCGCTATTTCCGTGAATCCCGTGTACGGCACCAGCACATCCGGAACGCGGACGGAACCATCCGGTTGCTGACAATTTTCTAAAATAGCGATGATGGGGCGCTGGGAAAACGCCGTACCATTCAGCATATGCACGAACTCGGTTGTGCCATCCGTTTTCCGATATTTGATGTTCACGCCGCGCGATTGGAAATCGGTCGTATTGGACGTTGAGTGCGTTTCGCGATACCTGCCTTCGCCGGGCAACCACGTTTCAATGTCAAATTGGCGCGCGGTGTCAAAGCCGGTATCTCCCGAGCAGTTTGCCACCACGCGGTAAGGAAGTTTGAGCATCTGCATGAGTCGCTCTTGCTGGGAGAGCAGAAATTGGTGTTCCTCTTCCGATTGTTCCGGCGTGGTGATGGAAAACATCTCTACCTTGTCAAACTGGTGCACGCGCAAAATGCCTCGCGTGTCTTTTCCATAACTGCCGGCTTCGCGCCGAAAACACGTTGAAAAACCGACGTAGCGGCGCGGGAGATTTTTTTCGTCAAAAATTTCTCCGGCGTGCATCGGCCCGATGGAATGCTCGGAACTGCCAACCAGATAGAGCTTGTCCTCCGGCAGGTGGAATGCGTCGCCGTCGGCGATAAACTTCGCTTTGCCCATCCCCATCAGCATCTCCGGCTTGATGAGCACCGGCGGGATGACCGGAATAAACCCCTCTTTAGTGAGCACATCCATCGCAAGCTTGATGAGCGCAAATTCCAAAAGGACCGCTTCGCGTTTCAGATAGCCGAATCTGCTCCCGGAAACCTTGCCTGCGCGTTCTATGTCAATGAGGTCTAACTCTTGCGCAAGCGTCAGGTAATCTTTGCCCGTTGAAGCGCGCGCGTCGCCAATCGTTTTGAGCACCACGTTGGCACTATCATCTTTACCGACCGGCACGTCCGATGAGAGAAGATTGGGAAACTGTGTCAGCAGTGTATCCCGTTCCGGTTCCACGCTGGCAAGCGCCGATTCAAGTTCTTTGATTTTCAGCTTGACTGTCTTCGCCTGCTCAACCTTGCGCTCTTTACTCAAACGATTGAGTTCGGCGCGCGTTTCGCCAATGCTCTGCTGGAGCATGCGCCATTTTTCATCGGTAGCCAAAAAATCATCTGCGAGCGACTCTTTCATTCCACGCTTTGCCAGCGAGGCACGGACTTCGTCGGGATTTTCGCGGATGCGATTGGGATCCAACATATTTTCTATGCGCGATTACTCCTGCGCATCGGCGGGAAAAACACCGTTTCGCGCACCGGCTTATCCATCAGTACCGCAAACAAACGTTCCGAAAAACCGAATCCCGTGGTCGGCGGCATGCCGTACTCAAGCGCTTCCAAAAAATCCTCATCAAGCTGTTGGGCTTCTCTGTCCCCCGCCGCCCGCAGTTTCATCTGCTCTTCAAACCGCGCTCGCTGGTCAAGCGGGTCATTGAGCTCGGAAAATCCCTTGCCCAATTCACTGCCACAGGCCACCACTTGGAACCGCTCCACGCGTCCCGGGTCCTTCGGTGAGCGTTTTGCCAGCGGCTCTATTTCAACGGGAGGATCAACGAGGAACGCGGGCTGGATGAGCGTCGGACGGACGAATTTCTTAAACAGGAGATCTATAAGGCGTCCGCGCCCCATACCGACTTCCGGCGCCAGACCTGCTTTGACTGCACGCTCGCGCAGATGTGTAACGGTTGCAGCTCCAAGATCAACGCCTACATGCTTTTTGAACGTGTCGTAGTAGTCAATCGTCGGCCATTTCCTACCCCACTCAATTGCTTTCTCCTGCCAGCTACTGGTAAGCGTCCCGCGCGCCGCCTTGATCATGGTCTTGAACATTCTTTCCACTAACTTCATCATGGCGCGGTAATCGGCATACGCCCAATAAAATTCAAGCTGGGTGTAGTCCTGAAGGTGTTCGGCATCAATGCCTTCGTTTCTAAAAATGCGCCCGAGTTCAAACACCTTTTCATAACCGGCAACAATGAGACGCTTAAGCGGGAGCTCCAGCGAAATACGCAGGTAAAAATCGGTGTCAAGAGCGTTGTGATGCGTGACGAACGGTTCGGCTTCCGCGCCGCCGGGAATCTGTTCGAGCACCGGCGTTTCTACTTCTAAGAAGCCCTCGTTTTTTAGGAATGCTCGAGCCGCTTCCCAGAAGCGCGCTTTGCGGGCGAACAGTTCCTTGACCGCTGGATCGAGAATCAGCTCGAGGTACCGCTTGCGCAGGCGCGTTTCAACGTCGTGGATGCCGAAACGTTCCGACGGGATAGGCAGGAGCGATTTGGCGATGATGCGAAGGTGTTGTACTGCGATGGAACGTTCGCCCCGCTTTGTTTTAAAAACCGGTCCGCGCGCCTGCACAAAATCGCCGATGTCGAGCGTTTGCGCGAGAAGCGCAAACGTTTCCAGCTCGTCTTTTTTGGCGACCAACTGAATCTGTCCGCTCTCGTCGCGCAGGTCGGCGAAAAACACGCTCCCTTGATTGCGCAGGCCCATCAGCCGGCCGACCACCGTCACCGCGGTTCTCTTTTTCGCAAGCGCAGGGAAATTTCGTACCGCGTCGCCGATGACGTGCGAACGGGAAACAGATGCCGGATACGGGTCAAGTCCGGCTTTCCGCAACACCTCCAGCTTTTTCACCCGTTCCCGGCGAAGATCATCAAGCATATAGCAACAAGGTATCAGGTGACAGGTGTTAGGTATCCTGTTATCTAACACCTAACCCTTTCTTTTACTCCACTTTTACGATCGTGTATTCAACTTCACCGGCCGGCACCCGTACCTTCACCGTATCTCCCACCTGCCGGTCGAGGAAGGCCCGCCCCAGCGGCGACTCGTTTGAAATAAAACCGGCATCCGGCTTTGCCTCGCTTGAGCCGACAATGGTGAATTGCAGGGTTTGCTCGCCTTTTTTTACCTCCAGCGTGGAACCTATTTGGACGACCTCGGTGCGGGTTTGCGGTTTCTGTATCATCACTGCATTCTTGATCATGTTCTCCAATTCAAAAATGCGCCGTTCAACTTGGCTCTGTTCCTCGCGCGCCTCAATGTATTCCGAATTTTCAGACAGATCGCCGAGCTCCTTGGCGCGCTTGAGTCGCTTGGCAACTTCAATACGCTTGGTTGTTTTGAGCTGTTCCAATTCCACCTTGAGCGCCTCCAAGTGTTCGGGAGTCGCGTAGAAATCCATATCCATAGTCGTTAGTCGTTGTATATTACAGAGGTGCGTATCGTTTGAACGTCATCCGCCACCGAATCTTAAGTGTTTCCCAGATCGTTTGCAAGCCCGAAAGGAGCGGCTCCGAAACGAACGCTCCCCCGGCATCCGTAAACGGCACTTCCTGTATGCGATAGCGTACGAGGTTGCCGAGAGCGATCATCTCGTAGAGATATGAGGCGGATTCGGTTTTTATGAGGGTAAACAGTTTTTCGCTCGCCATGAGCGAAATGCTGTAAAAACCAAACGGAATGCCCGTCAAACGCGATCCGATGACCAAACGGGCGCACGCGTGCAAAAGACGTTGTGAAAACGTAAAACTGCCGGATGCACGTCCCTTGCCAACAAGAATGTCGTAGCTATCTGATCCGGTCAGGTGCGGGAGCATAGGTACAACCGCGGCTATGGGCACGAGGTTGCGGGCGTCCGCCACGAGCCGCCAATCGCCGCGCGCGGCGAACATGCCCACTTTTGCGGCGGCGCCGATACCGCGCCGGTCCGGATTGTCTATCAGCTTGAGGTTGCGTATCGCCGGCGCCATGCGTGTGACGATGTCGTGCGTCCGGTCGGTGGAACAATCGTTGATGACAAGTATCTCATAGCTGAACTCCTGCTCCGACAAAAAACGATCCGCGTCTATGAGAAGAATAGGCAACGTCTCTGCCGCATTATGCGCGGGGATGATAACCGACAGGAAAGGACGAATCATACACTGATTATAGCACGGTCAGCACCTCCGCGCCGCTCGCGGTGATAAGCACGGTGTGCTCAAAATGCGCAGCGATACTGCCGTCGGCAGTGGCATATCCTTCGTCTTCGCGCTGTACAATTTCACCCGTGCCGGCGCAAAACATCGGTTCAATTGCCAGCGTCATGCCCGTGCGCAAAATAATTCCCTTACCCTTCTTCCCCTCGTTGAACACGCTCGGCTCTTCATGGAGAGCGGAACCGATGCCATGGCCGGTAAGTCCTCTCACCACCGCGAAACCCCGTCGGCGCGCGACGTGCGCGACCGCGAAGCCGATATCGCCCAAATGTGCGCCCGGACGGACGAGAATAATGGCGCGACCCAAAGCGTCTCTGGTCGCCGCGATCAAACGCTCTGCCTCCGCCGTCACATAACCGATAGACAGGGTAACCGCGGCATCGGCGTGGTAGCCGCGGTAGCGCACGCCGAGATCAATTTTGAGCACATCGCCCGATTTGAGCACGCGCGCCGTCGGCACGCCGTGCACCACAACATCGTTAAGCGATACACAGACGCTGGCCGGATACGGCCTGCTGGCGCCATCCGGCCGATATCCTAAAAATGACGGTGTCGCGCCTGCTTCCACGATCAACCGGTGGGCAAGTGCATCAATTGATGCGAGCGAAATGCCCGGCCGCGCGTGTTCGGAAAGTTTTTTGAGAACCGCCGCCAAAATGCGCCCGGCGACGCGCATGCGGGCGATCTCCTGCTTCGTTTTTATGAGAGCCATTGCTTGATGTCAGCAAACACCTCATACGGTTGCCGCTCGCCGTTTATCTCATAAAGCGGGTATCCTCTTTCTTTGATACCGGCAATGACCGGCACGACTTCGCGCTGATATTCCCGCAAACGCTCGGCGATGATCTCGGGACGGTCATCTTTGCGCACGGAAAGCTGGGCACCGCAGAACGGACAAAGAGCGAGCACACAATCTTTCTGAAACATATATTGGCGCACGCACACCGGACACATTTTGCGGTTCTGGTTGCGAAACGTTGACGCCTCCGGCCGCACATTGAGCACAAAAATAAAAACGTTCTCTTTTCCGTATCCGGCAAACATCGTGCTCAACTCGCCTCTGCGACCACCTTCGTCAAACGCCTCGTAGATCGAACGCGGCGAGCCGGAAAGCACCACACCGTATTCGGCATCAATGATTTTTTTAAGATGTGTTTGCACGATGTTAAAAACCCACGGCCGCTCACAAAGCAGACCCTGTTCGTAGAGCGATTTCTGCCGCATAACCACTTCGTCATGCGCATTTTTCGGGTCGTATATCTCCCCCGCAATATACTTGCCGGTGTCAAACCGGATGAGCCCGAACGCGGTGGCGACCAGATCGGCCTGCGTGCTCTTCCCCGACCCCGGCGGCCCGTAGATGATAACGGCGATGCGCTTCATGCAGTAAAAATATCATAGCAAAAGATCGGACAAAACAGCAACCTGTCAACATCAGTCAACGTAAAAGTAGGATTTTTGCAGGAACCATAAACGGAGGTTGCGTTAAAATCAACGAACGGAGGAAGAATTTTTTGCGTATGAATTGAA
>CAYIFE010000036.1:0-5647 GCA_964362605.1 uncultured Candidatus Saccharibacteria bacterium | reverse complement strand
TTAACCAGCGTCCCGAGGTGTTTTTTAGGGTTGGGCGGCATAAGGAGCTATCGCATAACAGTCCACGTTTCCCAGTTAACGAGGTGTTGTTATCTCACTAAATGGTTAGCGAAAATTAAAGGTCATTTATCACCGAAGAATCTCTACCTCAATGCGAGCAAAGTTATTTTTCTCAAAAAGATTGCCCGAGCCAGCCCGGATGAACTCCGAAGAGGAGAAGGAATTTAACCAATTTATGATTAAAAATTATGAGCGGGTTTTTTTGCCTTTCGTGGATGAGATTATTGAAGAAACAAAAATCAGTAGTGGAACGATTGTTGATTTTGGGTGTGGTATCGGTTTACTCGCAAAAGCCTTTGCAGAAAAGAATAAAAGAATCCACGTCATCGGCATCGATTCCTCGTTTGGAATGTTGAGAGAGGCGAGTAAAATTTGTAGAAATTTTAAAAACATAGAGTTTGTACGAACAGACGTTGGAAATGTGGATTTAGAGAGAGGAATTGCTGATATTGTTGTCTGCAAGGACAGTTTTCATGAATTTACAAATCCACAGAAAGCTTTGAGCGAGATGCTCAGAATTGTAAAGCCAAGCGGGTGGTTTTTTTTACAAGATTTGAGAAGAGATATGCCATTACGCTACCTGCGGATGGCGTTACCTCGGAAGACAATTTTCCAGAGGTTACAATACTACTCTGCTCGCGGTTCCTATACTATGGGAGAGGTGAAGAAACTCGTTTCAAATATGAAGGTGAGAAAGTTTTCTATTATCACTCATAATGTTACATCTAAGGTTCGCAAGGGGTATTTGCACATAGACCCTAGAGATTTGAGAGTAGGATTTCAAACAAGATATGTTGCGAAATTGAGACCGGAAAAACACTAAGCTTAGTCTTACTTAAGTTATTAAGCAATGTGAATATGAACTTCACCCCACTCGAAAATTTAGATCTTTTCTCGGTTGGTATCGCCACGGCTGCAATCGCAGTTTTAGGATTTGCAGTCTTATTTACTAATCGTGAAAGCGCAACAAACAGAAGTTTTTTTCTATTATCCGCTTCAGCAGTCTCTTATAGTGTGGTGAATTATTTCTCGTTGAGAATTGCGGTGCCGGAGATCGCCATTTTAATTATTCGATTAACTGTTTTTTTCGCGGCATGGTATGCATTTGGCATTTTCCATTTCCTCTACATATTTCCAAAGGAAAAAATTTCATTCCCAACATTTTATAAATTCCTTATTTTTCCGTTAGTAGTTTTTACCTCTCTAACGGCTTTAACGCCGGTGGTTATTTATAAGGCTACTGGCTTTTCGTCAGAAGGCTTTGTCTCCACTATCGATACCTCATGGGGGATAGCGCTTTTTAGCATTGTCGTAGTTGGCTTGATGATAAGCTCCATCGTTGTCCTTATCAGGAAAGTCATTTCGGCAAAAGGCATAGAAAGGGTTCAGTTTAAGATTATTTCTACAGGCTTATTGATCACCTTTCTTCTCCACATAATTTTCAATTTTATATTCCCAGCGTTCCTCGATGATACTCGTTTTATTGCTCTTGCGGCCGTATTTACTTTCCCATTTGTATCTTTCACCGCCTACGCGATTTTTAAACATCATCTTTTAAATGTGAAGTTAATTGCCACAGAGATTTTAACATTCACTCTTGCGTCTGTAACTTTATACGAGGTTATTCTTGCGCAAAGTTTGGTAGTGCTCTTCTTGCGATCAGGTATTTTCTTTTTAGTTTTATCTTTCGGTATCCTCCTCATCCGCAGTGTCCGCAAAGAGGTAGAGCAGCGGGAAAAACTACAGAAACTGACCGAAGAACTCGAAGCCAAAAATGTAAAACTCAAAGAACTTGATCAGTTGAAGTCGGAATTCCTCGGATTTGCGGCGCATCAGGTGAAGGGGCCGATGAACAACGTGAAGGGGTTTGCGGACCTCATCGCCACCGGCGCGTATGGGCAGGTTTCTGACGAAGCGCGCGAGAAGGCGCTCAAAATAAAGGAAAACGCCCAGCGCACGGTGGCGCTCGTGGGCAACCTTTTGGATTTGCGCAAAATTGAAGAGGGCAAAATGGACTTTGCGTTTACCCAAGTTGACATCGTAAAGGTGGCAAAAGAAATGGCCGAGGATTACAAGGTCTCCGCCGGCGCGAAGGGGCTGGACTTGCAGTTTGCGAGCGTCGCGCCATCGCTTCTCATCAAAGCCGATGAACAGAAGATCCGGCAAGTTATTCAAAACGTCATAGACAACTCGATAAAGTATACTGATGCCCCTTCGACAAGCTCAGGGCAGAAGGGGTTTGTGAAAGTTGCGGTAGAGGAACAGGGCGACTACGCGCTCATCAGCGTCGTTGACAGTGGGCGCGGCATGTCGCCCGAACTCGTTAAAAAACTCTTCGGCCGGTTCGTGCGCGACGAGCAGACCGCGAAGGAAATCCAGGGCACGGGCCTCGGTCTCTACATCGCCAAGCAGATCGTCACCGCCCACCACGGACAAATCTGGGCGGAGTCGGATGGCGAGGGGAAGGGGAGCCGGTTCTTCGTGCGTCTGGCGAAGCAGTAGTGGAATACAACATTCTCACATTCTCAAGAATGTGAGAATGTTGGAGGGCGGGAAGGGGATGGTTTCCCGCCTATTGACTCCATTCTTCTCGTGTTCTAGCATTAAGATGCTTGATTCAGTTGCTCCTGAAGAGCAACCTTGGATTAAGGTCTCTCACCTTCACACCATTTCGCCCTAGAGGCGAAAGAGGCGATTACGGAATGAGTCACTCCATCCTCACCGATACTCCCCCGCATTCCCCGCAGGACGCTCGCGCAGAGCCTGTCAGTCCGAAGAAGGACGCCGGAAAGAAGATCATCGCTACGACGAAGGCAAGGGTCGGCTCCGGCAGCGCCTGCCACACCGACGGTCCTTCTTACAACGACAAGGGCGGCGACACCACGCACAACAAGGCGGGCGGTTGAGTCCGCGATCCCTATGCACTGAAGCTATCGACGGATAGCCGTCAGTGGATAGGGTTTTTGTTTTTCACCATCATATGAAACTTCGTTTTATTGTCTCGGAACTTGAAAACTTTTTTTTCTTTCTTTCAAACCTTACCGAGTGGCATTTTTCCTGTCGGCGTGAGTATAACATTGAATGGCTCCGGCAAACGGGGCCGTTGACGGTATCCGAGCGTCAGGCACTGGCTCGCTGGAAGACGCTCCTTAAGAAGTACGGTTTCCGGTTCGTAAACGGAAGCTCACTATACCTCGGCCAGCCGTTTTTTCTTCCTTCCTCCGCATCACAAAAATGGGCCGCGGTGCGCCGCTTTGTGTGTCCTGCGGAGTATGAGCTGGCGCGTTCAACGTTTGCGCGTTTCAAGCCGAGGTTTAAGAGAATTTGGCAACCAGCTGGCGTCAAGGCATGGAGAAGCGCTCTTGAGGAAAAGACAAACACTCGCGCGGCGCAGACACTCCTGCGTGATGCAGAGAGTTTTTTAAGACCTGCTCGGCGATTATCTTCGGCATCCGTTCACCTCCTACTCTCGCCCTCGAGGACGCGGTCGGTTGCCGGCGGGGCGAATGTGGGCCGCGGCCATGTCACGCTAGAGGTTCCCATCCACCTGCTCCGCGAGTGGAATGTTGAAAATGGTGTTGCGATACTTACCCACGAGATTGTTCATGGGCATATGGGGGATGTGCGGCTACGTCCGAAAATCCGCCTGCTCGCGCGGCATATGGGGAAATTAGTCCCGTTGGTAGACGGGGACGAAAGAAGCGCGCGAGAACTTGCCACAGAATTAGCCGTCGAATTGTGCGCTCCCTATGGCTATCCCTGTCACAAAGCGTTTAAAACATACGAACCGCTTCTCGACCTCCTATTGCCGGCATTTGGGGTGAGCGAGGGTTGGCGGCGGGGAAGCAAAATTCCGCATCAGCTACTCATGAAATATCTCGTGTGGCATTCCTATCCGCTCGTCGCAAGCTATGTTGAAAAAAAGCGCCCGTTAGATGTTTCGTTCGTAGATAAGCTTGGCACGTTGCTCAACGGGTTTGTGGCAAGCAAGAAACGTTGACTTTTTGCAAAATCAGCGTACTTTTCCTCGGTAGTGGTTCTTTGACATGCTGACAGAAAACTCTGCCGAGAAAGGATGGTTCCCGTGAAGGTTTACCCGGTCATCAAGTGCGTTGACATCGCCTGCAATCTCCGGTGCGAGTATTGCTTCTACCGGTATCTCGACCAACAAGTGAAATCGGAAAGCATCATGACCGATGAGATGCTGACTGCTCTCATCAAACAGTTGTTGGAAGTTAATCCGACGACGTGCGAATTCCTTTGGCATGGCGGCGAGCCGCTCATCGCCGGTATTTCCTTCTTCGAGCGCGTCGTGGAACTACAGAGCCGGCTGAACTGGAACGGAGCCCGGATGGTAAACAGCATTCAAACGAACGGCGCGCTGCTCGACGACCGATGGGCGTCTTTTCTCAAGATACAAGGATTTAAGGTCGGTATCAGCATTGACGGCCCGGAACATATCCACGACCATCACCGCGCGAACGTTGGCGGCGGCGGATCGTTCAAGACGGTTATGCGCGGCATCGAGCGTTGCCGAAAAGAAGGAATCGACGCAGGGGCAATTGCGGTCGTGACTGCGTATAGTTCTCAATTTTCCGATGAGATGTACGACTTCTTCCTCCACAGCGGTTTCAGGAAGTTGTCGCTCAACCCTGCGTTTGAAACGGATCAGGACGGCAAACTCTGTGAGTTTTCGGTGAGTGATGAGCAATTCGGCGTTTTTTCCGAACGCTTGCTCCGACGGTGGCTCGAAGATGACGATCCCGGCTTTGAGATTCGGCAGTTCACCGAGCCGTTGCGCGGAATGCTGGGCGGTTCATCATCTGCCTGCGTTTTTGCCGGAAACTGCAAGATGTTTCTGGATATTCATCCAAACGGAGATGTCCGGCCGTGCCATTCTATTCGCGGGGAAGCACCGGTGTTTGGGAACCTGCGTCAGCATCGAATTGCCGAGATTCTCACCCGCGAAAACTATCAGCAGTTTGTCGCGCATGCCGAGCGGTTGCCCGCCGATTGTCTTTCCTGTCGGTGGCTTCCCATTTGTCATGGTGGTTGCACCGATCATCGCAACGCAATGATCGACGGGAAAATGCAGGAAAAATACGTTTACTGCGGGTCGCGCAAACGCACGTTTACCATGCTACGCGAGCGAGTTACAGCATTCGCAGGTGAAAGCGGAGCGTAAAAACGCCGAGCGCCGACCAACAACTGGTCGGTTTTTTCTTTCTCAACCTACTCAAGGCCGGCAATTTGACGACATGCGATGCATAATGGTACCATGCTCTTGTTTCTATGTATTGCCATCTGATCATAGCGCGTTTTGCCGATCGCATCTGCGGCGTTTTTTCGCCCGGGCGTGTGGTGCGTGAGTAGGTTTTCAAACCGGCCCACGACAAGCCCCGGCGAGAGCGCGCCGGGGCTTTTGCGTCTAAAAGCCCGCACGCTACTCGCAGTCCTTTGAAAAGGAATTCATCCCATGCCTCATACACCGTCTCCGGCGACCACTGCGCGGCCGCCCATCGTCTTCATCCGCGGCAGGAAAACCATCCTCCGACCGCTTGAGAAAGCAGACGCGCCGACACTCGCC
>CAYIFE010000035.1:0-5773 GCA_964362605.1 uncultured Candidatus Saccharibacteria bacterium | reverse complement strand
CTCCATGCTAGCGCAACCACTCTTTGATGCTTTTTGGCCAACCCAACATGAGAAGCAGTGCCAGCGGCGCGCCCCAATTTGCCCACCGCTCAATGAAATCCCAGATCGGCTCTCCGACCAGCGGCCGCACCAGCGCGGTCCAAAATCCCCACAGTGCCGCCCACAGGAGCACCGCACGGATAGGCCTGACGAGCACGATGAGCGCGACGAGCAGGTCCGTAAGTCCGACAAAAAACAAAAGCTGTGCGGCCAGCGCCGCATCGGCACCGGTCATTTCACCTATCCAGCCGATCCACTGCGGTTTGCCCTGCAAAGCAAACACGCCGTGGCCGACAAACTCCCCTGCCACCGCTATGCGCAAAACCCACTGCACAAGAGATGTATTCCCCATAGCGCGATGTACCATTCTATTAGTATCGTCGACGTTTTAGTTTTATCCGAGCCAGTTTCTCAAACGCGGAAACGCGGCGCAGACCGGCAAACGCGAACACCACGTCTCAAGCCCCCACACCCTGCCCGCGCGCATCGCCGCAAACAACAGGAGCACGAGCGCGTAGATGATGTGTTCGTCAACGATGAACGAGTGCGGGTTGGGATACGGAAAATCGAGGATGGGGAAATAGTAGAGCAACATGAGCGCCGCACCCAACACAGAGCTCAATCGCACGCCGATGCCCAGCATGAGCGATATGCCCAGCAGGAACAGTCCCCACTCGTTGATGAAGTTTATGACCGGCAAGATGCCCGGCTGGCTCGCCCACTGGTAGAAACCGGTAAACGTTTTTGCGCCCGCGAGGTAGCCCGCCGCCGACCACGCCGGATTCAATATCTTCGTAATACCGGCGTAGAACATGAGCCAGCCGATGCCGACGCGCAAACTGAAAAGCGCCAATTTTGTTGAGAAAGTCATATGTTATGTAAGTATACCCTTTTTATGCCGCGGCGCGACGCAGATTATGCACACCGCGGCGCCTCTGATACTCATGCCTCATGCGATGCGAATCCAGCGTAGTGTTCCGGGTCGCTGTCAAAATGCTGTTTGCACGACGCCGAACAGAAGTGGTACGCCTCGCCGTCATACTCGCTCGCATATGAGGCCTTTGCGGGATCCAATTCCCTGCCGCATGCGACGTCAACTTTTTTTCCCTGCTTGTTATCCATCATATATTTTTTCAATAGGTTCATGTTACACACCGCAGCCCGGTCCGCCCTGCTGCGTCTGCGGCACAAGTTTTGCCTGCACTGCCTGCAAGCCGGAACCGCTTGAGAACGAAGCACCGAGGATGTCTTTGGGACTCTCGGTATCTATGCGCTTGCCGTACTGCGCGAGGTAGGTGCCGATGGTAGCATACGCATCGGGAAACCAAAGCGCATTTACCGCGAGGGCGCGGCGATACACCTCCGGTTCGGATACGCCGTTTGCCGCAAGGATTTCTAAGAGACCCAGCATCGCCATGCCGTGGTTGCAATCGGGAAAGTAGGTGGAGTTGTTACAGCACGGCCGGTAGATGGTTTTGGCAACGCGCTCAACCAGCATCTGCTGACTCGCGGTGAGTTCAACGAACGGATGAGCGCTGTAATGGTTCATGGCGTTTCCGACAGCGAGCGTCCATCCGCCGGTAGAGGCGAAATTCTCGGCCCCGCCGTACTGCGTCTGCGACATCGGCCCCTCGGTGAGAATACGGTTCTGATTGCTCAAGCCAAACGCCCAGAGCAGGTTGAGAGCCACACCTGCGTTTTCAGGTGTCAGCGTCAGTGACGCGGCGTCGGGTGTTTCAAGCAATGCGCGCATTTCAGGCGGGAGCCCTCCGCGGCCGGCATAGACCGCCGCAAGTTTTTCCATATCAATAACACCGTCTTTCACCAACCGCACGCCAAGGTCGCCCCAGGGAATTTCAACTTCTGCGTTCTGGAACGGATCGCTCGCTTGCGCCTGTACGCCGCCATCCGCCGCCGGCACCGCATCCATGCGCGCCGAATACGCCCACGCGCCGACGATAATGGCTACCGCCAGCACCGCGGCGAAGGGCAGTATGTTCCGCGCACGCGCATCGGTCGGCTGTTGATGTTGTTCTTGTTCCATAGAATATGTCTATTGTACCGCAGGTGGGGCCGCGCGCAGTGCACAGCCGCTCGCCACCGCGAGCGCATCCAATGATCGTTCCCCTTCCAACCGACTGCCGTCAGCAAACAGCCACGTCGGGTAGCCGTCTATCCCGCGCGCAAGGCACTGCTCGGGGTTCTGGGGGCACTCAACGTACGGAATGAGTTTGAACGACGACCCGAACAGGTTCTTTTGGTCCTGGCAGTGCGGACACCACTGCGCTCCATACATCACCGCGCCGGCATCGGCAAGGCACTGTGCAAACGCATCATATTCCCCGCGCGCCGGCGGCGCGCTGAAAAGAACGTATCCGCCGACCGTGATCGCGGCGACAGCGGCGATGCCTGCGCCGATCAGAAGTTTATTCATCACAGCAATCAACCAGCTTGCGGGCGATATCCTGCAATGTCCACGGTTTTTGATCGTCCGCCTCTTTTTTGATATCGCCGAGGTTGATGAGTTTGAGGCGAAGCCCCCAGAACAGCGCGTAGAGCCGATGCGCGTACGCCCCTGCTTCGCCCGCTTCGACCTTTTTGCCGTCCGCGCGAAGTTTGGTGGCAACTTCCATCAGCCGCATGGTCGCCGCAAGCAGATGCTTGGCGATGCACCACGTCTCCCCTTCGTGCCGGCTGATCATCTTTTGCAGGAGTGATTTGCGCATCTCGCGGACTTCGCTCCCTAGATCAAGGTAGTGTTCGTCGCCCGTCTTACCGGCGGTAAAGAAGAGGTGCTCTTCAATGCTGATGAGGTTCATGACAGCGATACTCAAGTCCTCCTCGGTGGAAAGGTCGCTGGCGCCGCGCCGCGCGGCGGCTATCTTTTCCATGAGCTGGTCGTAACTAAGCGGTAATTCTTTCATGGGATTAGAAGAAGAAAATGATACTGCCCAGCGCCGCCATGGCGACCCCCGCGATAAGACGCATGCTCCGGTTCTGCGAACGCTTCCACGCCTGGACTTTTTCAAGGATCGCCTCGTTGCTGGCTAAGAGCAGTAGTACGATAAGGGGCGCGATGAAGATGAGGTTGTAGAGCATGAGGTAGCCGAAACCGGCGGCGTACGTCTGCTGGTCGTGGAGGAGTCCGAGTACCATCAGGTACGGCCCGCCGGTGCAGGGAAACTCGCACAGTCCCACGAGCGCGCCGAGGGCGAACGCGGCCGGCAGAGACGCCCGATTCATGAGACGCGCCATGGCGCCGTGGGCCGTCGCGGGAATGCGCAGTTTTATCGGGAACGCGGGGAAGAATTCATTGATGATGTTGATCGCTCCCATGACAATGAGGAGCGACGCGCCCACCTTCGCCATGAAGTGCGGCGTGTTGAACAGGTGGAGCGTCTGGAGAATACCGAGCCCGATGGCCACGTAGATGACGAAGATGCCGGCGACGTACGCCCCGCCGGTCTTGAGAAGACCGGCGCGCGAGCTTCCCATGGACAGCAAAAACGCTATGGTCAAAAGGAGCACGGAGAACGCGCACGGGTTGATGCTGTCAACGAGCGCCGCGACCGCCAGCAAGGGCAGGAGCCAACTGCCTCCTTTGCTTACCTGCCACAACAGCTGTGTGCCAACTCCGCTGGCAAAGAGCGCCGCCGCGCCGGCAAGAAGAAGCGCGACAACCGTAAGTATGATGAGATTTCTGCGCATAGGTCAGGGGGTCACGTTCGCCTTGATGCCGAACTCAAGCGGCGCGCCCGCGTCGGTCTCAAGGTACACGATGCGCTCAATGGGGCCGATGCCCGCGGGGCCGTGCGCCGCCGGATCAAACGTTACCTCCACCACGGCATCCGCGCCGGCGGGAATGGCTTTTTTGATGGTGGGAATTGACCCGTGCCCCGGCATGCCGAACGGTCCGCTCACTTCGCCGCCGACTTTCAGCGCAGCGCTGGTGCACATGCACGAGGTGTAGAGTTTTTCGGCGATCATCGGCGCGCCGGATCGGTTAGAGACCGTGAACGAATGGCGCACGGGGCCGTTTGCCATGGAAATGGTGCCGAAATCAAATGCGCGCTCGGAAACCGTCACCGCCGCGGGAAGCGGCGCCACGTTGCCTAAAAACTGCGGCGCCTGACCCGCGGTGCTTTTCTGATTGACCTTCCCAAAAGCGAACAAACCGACAAGCACGACTACTATCAACACCGCCCACAGCACGATCCGAAGAGAATGGTTCTGCATATAATGGTAATCCGCACAAACACAAAAATCCGCTATGAAAGCGGTTTCCGCGCCGTGCGCGGTAAACGGCTTGGACAAAAGCCGCCGCGCAGAGCGCTACTGTGCGCGAGTCGGGCTGGCGATGTGGCGCGTGAGCCAGTCGCTGAAACTGTGGGCAAACACCGAAGCGGAAACATCTCTGCGCCGCAAACGTCCCTGCGGCACGAAAGAAACATCGCCGGGCGCCAATGCAGATGTGAGCGGATATACTGCCGCACCGGCAAGAAACAGAACGGCAACGGCAAGGACGGCCGCCGCACTATCCAAAATCGCGGTGGAAAAGCTCTTGAACGCCGCGATGTGGAACAGAGCAACGGCGAATGCTCCGCTGTCTTTAGGGCACACGGCCCCGGTGGCTGTTTCCGCAAAACAGCTGGCGTGGGGATCTCCGGCGCGGCCCATTACCACGAACGCGAGCACCGCGATGGAGAAAAAAACAACGGTCACACATACTGCGCTCGCTCCTTTCATATATATGACCACGCTAGCACATCCGCCTAAAAATGAACATACCCCGTGGGGATAATTGACTTCAAAAAGTGTTATACTTTCTGGGCAATCTGATGTCAAAACAAACCATTGCCATAGCCGCGTCCGCCGCGTTTGACCCAAAAGAACCGATTCCGCCCGGCCAGTCGTGGGGATTTACCTTTGATCGCAGCGGCGTGTGGCGGTTTCACGACCATTTGTTCCCTAATTTCACCGGATCAATAACGGTAAACTAGTTTACATCGCATGGGTTCAGATCTTGCTCGGCGCGGAGCGGCCGCGCCGTACGTCTTTTTCCTTGTTGCGCTTGCCGCCGTTATCGGCGCGGCGGTATTTGTGCTCTTGCGCGCGCCCGCTCCGGCTGACCGTCCGGAACCCATTGAAGAGCCGTCCGCCCTACCGGGTACAACTCCGACAGCGCCGGCAAATCTCGTCGCAACTGAAGTAGGCGCAAACAAAGTAACGCTCGTATGGACCGACACCGCAGACGATGAGGAGGGATTCCAAATTGAACGCAGTACCGACGGCGCAAACTTCATTCTGCTCACCTTCATACAACAACAGGAAGGAGTGGGCGGCATGGTTACCTTTACCGACATCGCCGCGCTTCCCGAAACCGAGTACCGCTATCGTGTCAACGCATACAATGATGCGGGTACGTCACCCTATACAACCGCGGTAAAAGTAAAAACACTTGCGGTTGCACCGCCCAAACCGCCTCCTCCACCTCCTCCTCCCCCGCCCCCGCCACCCGTGCCACCGGAGACGCCCAAAAACCTTGCCAAGATTTCCGTGAGCGCGACAGCGGCAACCATTTCCTGGCAAGACAACGCCGACAACGAGACGGGGTTTCGGATAGAGCGCAGAACCGCCGCGGGGACATTTATTGAAATCGGGACGGTCGGTGCCAACATCACGACATTTGCGGACTCATCGGTGCTTCCAGATCGGAAGAGCGTCGTGTAGGGAA
>CAYIFE010000034.1:0-5913 GCA_964362605.1 uncultured Candidatus Saccharibacteria bacterium | reverse complement strand
AATTTATGTTTCATATGAACCGGCAAACATTCAGGTACTGCTTCATCTCGTTTTTCGGCGGTTTTCTCATCATGACCCTTGAAATGCTCGGTTTTCGCCTGCTGGCTCCGCACTTCGGCTACTCCATCTATGTGTTCGGGTCGCTCATCGGCGTCATTATGCTTGCGCTTGCTATCGGGTATGTCGCCGGCGGCTGGTTCGGCGATCGCGGCGTGCGGCAAAGCAGGATTTCCCTCATACTTTTCTGCGCCGCGGGGTATCAGGTGGTGATGCGATTTATATACGGTTCGCTCCTCGCCGCCCTTGCGCCACTGCCGGTTGTAGCGGGCTCGCTTGCGGCCGCGGCGCTCTTGTTTGGCGTGCCCATGGCCGCACTCGCGGTTCTTGCTCCTTATGTTATCAAAACGCTGGTAAGTGAGCAAACTGTCGGCACGGGCGTATCGGCGGGATCCGTGTATGCGATTTCCACGGTGGGCAGTATCGGCGGCACGTTTGCGACCGCATTCTATCTTGTACCCGAATTTGGCGCCGCCGCGACGCTCACCCTAGCCGCCGTTGGCACGTGCGCGCTGGCTGTTTTGCTTGCCGGGCAGGCGCGCTGGCGCGGCCTCGCGTTATTCGGCGTGACTGCCGTACTGCTGGTGTCTGCGCCAGCGGTTCCACTCGGCGACCGTGTTATCGCCCAGGCCGATTCTGTATACAGTACCCTGCAGGTGGTTGATTACGGTGATTTTCTCGGTTTGCGCACGAACGTGCGCGAGGGCACGGTCCACTCATATTTGCCGAAGCCGGAGAGCGGGAAGCACTTTTTACTCTACGACCTGTTCGGCGTGCCGCCGCTTGTCCGCGGCGGAGAGCGCACGCTTTTGCTGGGCCTGGGCGCGGGCACCCTGCCGTGGCTACACCGGCAGTTCGGGCAAGCGCTGGATATAACCGCGGTTGAAATTGATCCTAAAACCATTGAACTCGGTTATCAATACTTCCGCCTCGGTGAAGCGGATAATGTGCGCATTGTGAACGAAGATGTCCGGCCGTTTCTTGCACGCGAGAGCGGACGCTACGACATCATAGAAGTAGATCTGTTCCAGGGAAACGGGGAAATCCCGTTTTACGTCGCCACGAAAGAATTTTTTGAACTCACTGCCCGCCGCCTTACCGCCGGCGGCGTTATGGCGGTCAACATCTACGATCCCTCGCCCGATAGGCGGATCGTCTCGCCCCTGCTCAACACCATCTCGGCGGTGTTTTCGTACGTGTATTTTGTGTCGGCTCCCTTCGGTTCATTTTTTGCGGTTGCTTCTGATGAGGCGGTTGATGCCGCGGCGCTCGCGCCGCGCGCAGACGATCCGGCCTATTTTGCGGATGCGATCCGGTACTTTAAGGACAATGCTTCACGCATAGCACACAATCCGCGCGAAACCGTCTTTACCGACGACTGGTCGCCGCTTGAAAAGTTGAACTATGAGGCGTTTGCGCATTGATGAACTAGAAACTAGAAACATCCTCGCTCAAGGCGCGCAGTATTTCAACGGAAAGGTCCTGCGGGCGTTCACTGCCGGAAAGGCCGTGCGCGAGGAGAACGGTTTTGATGTCTTCCGTCGGGGTTTTGCCCGCGCGCAGGTTGTTTACAATCGTTTTTCGCGGCTGTTTGAACATGCGTTTGATGAGCGCGTAGTACCGGAGCCGTTCGCCCTCTTCCAACTGGCGCTGATGCGGCGTGAGCGAGACGATGGCCGAAGCGACTTTCGGCGGCGGATCAAAGTCGGCGGGTGCAAGCCGCATCAGTATTTTTGGTTTTGCCCACACTTGAGTTGCGGCGGCGAGCAGGTTCATCCGCGGCGTCTGCGCGCACAGACGCTCTGCCACTTCTTGCTGAATGGTGATGACCGCGATCGCCGGTTTGCGCGGAGCGTCGCTCATCAGGCGCAGGAGCGAGCCAGTGAGGTAGTAGGGGATGTTGCCAACCAGTTTGTAGGGAGAGGTGCGAAGTACGAGGGACGAGGTAAGGTAGGAAAGAATATCTGCACGGACAACCTCGATAACCATTCCTACCTCATACCTCCTACCTCTTACCTCTTCTACCAACCCCTCATCCTTCTCCACCGCTGTCACCGTACAGCCGATGCGGGCGCACCGCTTTGCCAGCGGCACCGTGAGCGCACCCGTGCCGGGACCGATTTCTATGACGTGATCGCCATGTCCAAGTGAAAGAGAGGCGACGATTTTTTTGATCGCCGAGCGGTTGATTAAGAAATGTTGACCGAGTTTTCTTCCCATGTCATTCGTCGTCTACATAGACAATATCGTCGCCAAATGAGTCGTCATAGGCGTCTCCGCCGAGCCGGATGCTTTCGGTAAGCTCGGGAGGAAGTTCGTGCAGAAACCGCGAGGGGATGCCGGAGAAGGAAAGGGAGAGTTTTTTGCGCGCGCGCGTCATTGCCACGTACATCAGCCGGCGCTCCTCTTCAAGTTCTTCCTGGCTTGCGTAGGCCATTTGGTGCGGGAGCAGTCCTTCGCTGCAGCCGGCGACGTGCACCGTGTCAAACTCAAGCCCCTTTGCCATGTGAATAGTCATGAGGGATACAGGACTATGACGATAACTATGACTAGAGTTTTTCCTGTCATGGTCATTGTCATGGGTCATCGTGCCCCCGTGGGGCATATCGGTTGATTGCATGAGCGAGACGCGTTCCAAAAACTCCGGCAGGTCGGCGCATTCGGAGGCAAACACGATGAGCTCGTTGATGTTTTCCATGCGTTCGCCGGCGTTTTCAAATTTGTGTTCCAAAAATGCGGCGTACTGCGCCGCGGATAGAAATGAATTGATGAGATTAAGCAGCGGCTCCTGCGCCGTGCTCTGTGCGAGCGTCCGGAACAGGTGTTCCGCGATTGACTTTGAAAAGGTTTTTTCCAGCCGGTCGCGGCTCACGCCGTCGCGCGGGTTGGCGATAAGGCGCAGGCCCGCGACCACGTCTTTTATTTCCTTGCGCTCGTAAAACCGTACGCCGCCAAAAATGCGGTAGGGGATACTGCGCGCGATGAGCGCTTGTTCAATGGCGCGGGACTGGGCGTTGGTTCGGTAGAGAACGGCCCAGGAACCGCCGCGTTCGCCGCGCGAAATGCGTTCGACCAGGTACTCCGCCTCCTGGTTCTGGTTGCGGCTGGCGACCACGTCTATGCGCGCGCCGGCCGGACTCTGCGTCCACAGGGTTTTCGGTTTTTGGAACGCGTTGTTGGCGATGAGAGCGGATGCGGCGGCAATGATGTTCGCGCTACTGCGGTAGTTCTGCTCCAGAAGCACCACCTTCGCGCCCGGCCAGTCCCGCTCAAAGTTCAAGAAGTTCCGGTAATCCGCGTTGCGCCAGCCGTAGATGGCCTGCGCGTCGTCGCCGACGACGCTTACATTGCGGTGCATACCGGCGAGCAGGCGCACCAGTTCGTACTGCGCCGGATTGACATCCTGGTATTCGTCTACCAGAACGTGGGTAAAACGCCGCTGGTATTTTTCCCGCACCGTCTGGTGGCGCTCCAGAACGCGCACGGCCTTCTCTATCAGATCGCCGAAATCAAACGCGTTATTCGCGCGCAGGCTTTCTTCATACAGTTCAAACATGCGCTGGCGGCGCGCATCAAATGCGTCGGCAGGGTCGGCGAGCGTGTTCTTTATCTTATGTATTGCCGAGAGCACCTGCGCCGGACTGTAGCGTTCGCGCGAGACATCCAATGACTTGAGCATCTTTTTTACCAGTGAGAGCGAATCGTCGTCGTCAAAGATGCTGAAGAGCGGCGTGCGCGAAAGGAGCGCCGCCTCTTCTTTAAGGAGGCGCGCGCCGAATGAGTGAAACGTACCGATGAATGGCATACTGCTTTCACGATAACGATAACCATGACGATGACTGGAAATCCCTTTGTCATTGTCATCGTTTTTTGTCATCGTTTGTACCCGTTCCCGCATTTCAGCCGCCGCCTTGTTGGTGAACGTGATGGCGACGATGTGCTCCGGAGAAACACCGCGCTCAATGAGGCGCGCCAGACGGCTGGTGAGCGTCTTCGTTTTGCCTGATCCCGCGCCGGCGACGATGAGAAGCGGCCCGTCGCCGTGGCAGACCGCCTCCTGTTGTCGGGGGTTAAGTTCCATGCTACTATGGTTGCATTAGTACTATAGCGCGCATACGAAGGCAATTACATCCCGCTACCGTTCTGCCGGTGGTTTTTCTCTTTTGCGCCGTTGTGCTTGGTTTTTGGGCCCAAAACTCGTCTGCGCGGCCGTACGAGGCGCGCCGCGGCGGAGGCATTTTCGGTGGACCGGAGGCCGTCGCATCCGCCCCGGGGGCGTTTGTTGAAAGCCCGCTCTCGCTTGAAGCCGTTTCCATTGCATCCGATCCGGATGCGGTTGTCGGATTTGCCGTAACCGACAGCGCGACGGTGTTCGCCAGCGACAATCCCTTGAGCGGAGTTTTGCCCGGACGCGACGGCTTGCTTCTCTACAAGGTCAAACGCGGCGACACCCTCACCAAAGTCGCGTCCGTTTTCGGCATCTCGCTCAACACCATTTTGTGGGCGAACCCGGATGCGAAGAACCGGCTGCTCACTCCCGGACAAGAGCTTGTCGTTCTGCCGGTTTCGGGCGTGCTCCACACGGTGAGCGAGGGGGACACGCTTGAGACCGTCAGCGGTCTCTATGGTATTGGCGTGCGAGAAATAGCCGCGGCAAACCTCGGCATTGAAGCCGGTGGCCTCACCTTCGGCAAAAAAATAATCATCCCCGGCGCAAAACCGAAAAAGAATTTCGGCTTCGGCAGTGACGTAAGCAATCTTCCCAAATTGCCCGGCTACTTTGCCATGCCGACCACCGGTTGGAACTGGGGGCAGATCCATCCGCGCAACGCGGTTGATATCGCTAACGCGTGTGGTACGCCCGTCTATGCCGCCGCGGAGGGGCTGGTGGTGGATATGGGCAATCCGGCAAACTGGAACGGCGGGTACGGCGGATTTACCGAGATTGAACACCCGAACGGCACGGCGACCAAATATACCCATACGCAGAAAAACTTCGGCAGCATCGGCGACTATGTGACAAGCCGTGAGCTCATTGCCGAGATGGGCAACACCGGCAACGTACAGGGTGTCAGCGGCTGTCATCTGCATTTTGAAGTAAAAGGCGCGGCAAACCCTCTCGCAAAGTAGGTTTATAAAAGAATGCCCCGCCCTCTCGGAGAGGGCGGGGTGTTTTTTCATTGCGCCGAGTCCTGCGAGAAGGACTGCGACGAGTTGCGCCGGGCGACTATGCGCCGCATGGCGCGCGCGGAAAAGCACATGGAGTCGCGATCGGACCGTTCCTCCCATGTCTTGTATTCCGCCAAACAGCCGCTGGCGGGTTTTGCCGGATACGAAGCGAGCCGTTCTCTGTCAAACTCGTACAACGGGCCGCAGAAAAACATTGATTGCCAGAACACGAGGCCCTTTCCGTAGTGCGTGATTTGCATCGGCAGGCCCGAACCGAGCTCTGCCACAAACCGCTGTCCCGCGAAACGGTTGGTGAACAGGAAGGGAGCAAATCTCCCGAAGTCCTCTCGGTATTTCCGGTTGTGCGACCGGCCGTTTTGGTCTTTGATGACATCCGCGCTTATGCACGGCATGCGCACCGGCTGGAACCATTTGCCGCAACCGATGCCACGGCGGGTATCCCCGCACCTCCGCGGCCTGCCGTCTGGCCTGCAGAGCAGGCGTACCTCACCGGCGGTTACCTGGTCGCGGAACTTGATCGCGGCCTCCGCGAGCCAGCTGAAAGGCACATAGCTTGCCGGCGGTTCGGTGAGCGCGTTCGGTTTGTTGAGATACGTCTCCCACGCCTCATTGGTCAGCGGATTGTGTTCCAGGAATGCCAGATCATATTCGCAGATCGTGGGTGTT
>CAYIFE010000033.1:0-6093 GCA_964362605.1 uncultured Candidatus Saccharibacteria bacterium | reverse complement strand
CTTTCCCTACACGACGCTCTTCCGATCTGGTGATGGAGATGCCGAGCGAGATCAGGGCTCGGTTGTAGCCAGTCCTGATGAAGGTGGAAATCCTGAACAGCGCCGAGTTCGCCTCGTCCGCGTCGTCAGCCAAGGCCACCGCGGCCTCCCCCATGGTGTGGCTGATGTCGAAAAATTCGGCGCGCAGGTGTTCGGAGAGCTTGATCGTATCGCCGCCTTTCACCGTGATGAATTTCGGTTTGGGCAGGTTGGGAAATTCAACGAGGCGTTTTTCAATGAGGGCGCGCGTGAGCGCCGCGGTGTAAATGGGCGGGTTGCCGAGCTTCTCCAGCAGGTAGGGGAGGGCGTGGATGTGGTCGTAGTGGCCGTGGGTGAATACGAGGGCGCGGATGTTTGCGCGCTTGCCCGTGAGCGAGGAAACGTTGGGGATGATGTAATCAATGCCGGGCGTTTCCTCTTCGGGAAATTGGATGCCGACGTCTATGACCACGATCTCGTCTTTATACTCAAGATACGAACAATTGCGGCCGACCTCTTCCAGTCCGCCGAGCGGTACAAACCGCACCGTTTCTTTTTCTGCGACTGCCGCTGAATCTTTTTGTGTTTTAATCATGCGTTAGTTGTTAATGGTTTTATCAAAACGAGTTTTTCATACGGTGCTGGGGAGGAGATTTGAACTCCTATGGTCTTGCGACCGCTGGTCCCTGAAACCAGTGCGTCTGCCAGTTCCGCCACCCCAGCGTAAAAAATATGTTTACTTACTGCTGAATGGAAAAAAGATTCTCTGAAGCAAGCTCCCGGGTATACTGTTCCGGCGATGTCAGAAAAGCAAAGCGGTCAGGGTTTTCTAAAAAACGAGTATAGAGCGGCCGTCCATCGCTTGTGCCGAGCAAGGGGGTTTCCTTTGGTATGCCGAATGAAAGGGAGGCGGGCGGCTGGCAGAGGGGATTTTTCCTGATGATGAGGTTGTCTTTTGCTACGTCGCCCGGTTGTACAGGTGCCGCATCGGCGGCGAGGACGTAGTAGGCGGCGCCGCGGGTGGGTTTAAAAAAGTCGTGGGAGGAAGTCACTGAATCGGCGAATACATTGGCAATGGCGAGCGGTTGAGGGCCGGTGTTGACGGTGATATGTCCAACGCCGGAAGGTACGACCACCGTAGCACGGGGGCCAGCGCAAATCAAGAGGACCTGCGTGCCGGGACCGCCCTCGGCGTTCTGGAAGAGAAAACATGCACTACCGGCGAGCACTTCGTACACTTCCGGGTACGTTTGGTCGGTACCCGGCTTGAGGGGGTGGCGGTGGCCGACGGTTTTTGCGTATTCGGTGTCCAGACGACCCGGGGCGATGACGGTGATGTCGTAGCGTACGCCTGCGCTCCGGAAGCGGTTGTGCTCCGTTTCACTGCGGTACACGCCACGATACATCGCATACGCATGCGTGCGCGGGACCGGCGCGCGGGAGTCTAAAAGGAACGGCCGCAGTTCTTCTCCAAAACGCATCTGCGGCGGCGGAATGATCGGCTGGGCGCGGCCGGATGCGACGATGGCGAGTGTTGCATCATCTAATGCAACAGGCAGTCCGCTGACATGTTCCAGATTTTGTATCATTTAAGTACGCGGGTGGTTTTAAGGTACCACGATCCTATGCCGGAGAGCCGGTCCGACGGTTTTGCGATGAACGTTTTGCTGAATCCGCCGAGCGCGCGCGGGCTCGCGTACAGGTAGTTGGGGGAAAACAGGAAGATGACCGGGCGATCCGCGGCGATGATCGCCTGCAGTTTTTTAAGGTCGGCGGTGCGTTTGTCCTCGCTGGTGTCGGTGCGGATGGATTCCAGCAGTGTATCGGCCGTTTTGCTTTCGTAGAACGAAAGGTTGAGACCGGGTCGGAACCGCTCCGACGAGTGCCAGAAGGAAAACACGTCGGGGCTGTTCTTCAGAATGTTGCCGAACAGCAAAATCTGGTAATCGCGCGACTTTATGACGCTGTTGGTTATTTCATTGGGCGCAAGCACGATGGGCGTAAGTTCTGCTCCGATCGTTTTCCAGTCGGCGGCGACTACCTGCGCCGCCTTCACGAGAAAATCTATCTGCGGGACGATGAGTTCAAAGGAGAGCGTCACGGTGTCCTTGCCCATCTTTTTGCTCCGCACGCCGAACTCGTCGGTTTTCCATCCTTTGTTTTCAAGCAGTGTCCGCGCTTTTTCCGGCGAGAACTCACGGTCGCCAAGAGCGGTTTGATCAAAGCCGGCGATGTCCGGATGCAGCGGCCCGTTCATGATGAGTCCGCGACCGAGGAGGACATCGCGCAGAAGTTTTTCCTTATCGGTGACGAGGGTCAGTGCCTCCCGTACCTCGGTGGCTTTGAGCGCAGGGGCCGTGTTGGGATTGAAAAACAGCGCGTAGTACCGCGGCAGGGTGAGTTCCTGGATCTGGTGGCTTATTTTCAGCTTGGCGAGATCGTCCACCGCCAACCCCCCCAGCCCGTCTATCTCCCGGCGGTTGAACGCCGTCAGCGCGCTCTCGTAGTCGGGAAAATATCTGAATATGAGTTCGGGGATGAGCGGTGCGTTTGCCTCATAGTACGGGTTCGCGGTAAAGCGGTGAGCCGTGATGAAGCCGTCCTTGCGCTTTTCATAACCGGTGAACGCATACGGACCGTTCCCTACGGGCTCAAAGTTGTAATCGGAAAGCCGAAGGTTTTCCGCCGGAATGGCGGCGAAGATGTGCTCCGGAACGACCTTGAACCCTTTCAAGTTTTCCAGGAAGAACGCGTAGGGCGTCTTGAGCACGAACTGGACCTCTCGCTCGCCTGTGCGTTCCGCTTCAACGCCTTGCCATGCGGCAAACAGGGGAGAGCGCGCTTCCGGATTCTGTATCGCCTCCAGCGTAAAGACAATATCGTCGCTGGTTATCTTTTCGCCGTCGCTCCAGCGGAGGTCTTCTTTGAGCGAGACCGTCCATGTTTTATAGTCGGCGCTCGCTTTATACGTCTGCGCCAGCGATATGACGTCGCGAAAGACGATCTCCATGAGATCTTTGTCCGCGTCCCCGCCGCTTGAGATTATCGGATTGATGGCTATGGGTTGGCCCACGATGCCTTCGGTGTAGCTACCGCCGGCAACGGGTGCAAGCGTCGTGCCGCGGTAGAAACTGCTGACGCCGCCGATGATCAGCGAAAACGTGAACACAAACACCGCGCTCTGGAACACGCGCTGTTCGGTGCGGGTCAACGCATCAAAGAGTGTATGAAATTTCGAGAACATGCCGCACGGTCAAAAACGGTTATCTAATGAGGTTTGACAGCGAGAGGACGGCGAACACGGCGACAAGCACCAGCGTGGCGACAAAAAGCGTTTTCTCCAATCCGCGCCGCGTTTGGTAAAAGCCGCCGTCACTGCCGCCAAACAAGCCCGAGATGCCGGAAGACCGTTCCTGCAGGAGTATGAGGACGATGAGAGCGACGGAAACGATTATCTGCGCGATGGTGATGATGTTCATGGGGTAGGGCGTGTAAGCTGGCGGGAGAAAACGTGCGCAGCCGTTGCGATGGCGGTGACCACGAGCGTTGCCAGCAGTAGCGGCGTAAGTCCGCTTATCATAATGCTGTCCGAGAAAATGTCAACCGCGTACAGGAGCGATGCGTTGATGATGAGCGTGAACAGCCCCACGGTCAGCACGATGAGCGGCGAGAGCACGAATTTCAGCAGGGGGCGGACGAACGTGTACAGGACGGTCAGCCCGAACGCGGCCGGGATCGCGCCCGGTATCCCGCCTGTCAGGGAAAATCCTGGCACCCATTGCGCCGCGAGCACAATTGCGGCGGCATGGGCGATAAACATGAGGGCAAATCGGATAAGGAATTTCATGGGGTATGGATCATGCCTATTGCAGTCGTCGCAGTAAGCTTTCGCCGGTCATCTCGGCGGGTTTCGGGATGCCGAGCAATTCCAAAACAGTTGGAGCGACGTCCGACAAAAACCCCGCCGCTTCCCGTTGTGTCAGCGCCGCATCTTCGGGTGTCTTGCGCCGCTTGAACAGCGGACCCACGACATAGAGCGGTACGAGGTCAGTGTCGTGGCCGGTCTGCGCGCGGCCGGTGAACGGATCTATCATGCGCTCCACGTTGCCGTGGTCAGAGGCAATGACGAGCGTGCACCCGCGTTCTTCACACGCGGCGAGTATCTTCGCCAGCTCTTCGTCTATGGCGGTTATCGCCGCGACCGCGGAGTCAAAATTGCCGGTGTGCGCGATCATGTCCGAGGCGGCGAAGTTGGCGAGAATGAAGTCAAACGTGCCCTCCGCGACCGCCTCAATGACGCGCGCGGAAACCTCGCGTGTCATCATTTCCGGCACGAGATCGTAGCGCGCCACACTTTTGGAGGGAATGAGGACGCGAAATTCGTTTGCGAACGGTTCGTCGCGCAATCCGTTGAAAAAGAACGTCACATGGGCGTACTTTTCCGTTTCGGCGATGCGCAGTTGAACCATGCCGGCGTCGGCTATCGCGCGGCCGAGGCAGTGTTCAATCTTTTGCGGCGGAAAGATGACCGGTACGGCGAAGTTCGCCGCGTACTCGGTCATGGTTGCCACAAAAAGGTCGGCAAGGGGCGCGCGGGCAAACGCCGTAAAGTCCGGCAGGATGAACGAGCCGGCTATTTGCCGCACGCTGTCCTCGCGAAAATCAAAGAAGATGACCGCGTCGCGCGCTCTGATCGGTCGCGGCGTCGAGCCTACGACGCACGGTTCTATGAAGTCATCGCTTAATCCCTTGTCATACGCCTTCTGGAGGTGCGCGGCGATGTCCTCTGTCACCGGCGCGTCGCCGGTTAACGCCCGGTACGCTTGCCGGGTGCGCTCCCAGTGACCGTCGCGGTCAAGGCCGTAAAACCTGCCGCTGATGCTCGCAATGACGCCGATGCCCGCTTCGCGCAGGAGTTCTTCCACCTTTGTGATGAGGGCGAGGGCGGAGCGCGGACCGCTGTCTTTGCCGTCGGTGAACAGGTGCAGTTTGAGGTCGGTAACGTCCTGCTGTTTTGCCGCGCCGATGAGCGCGCGCACGTGTTCCAGCGACGCATGGATATTGCCTTCCGTCAGCAAGCCGACGAGATTGACGCCGCCCGCGTTCTTTTTCGCGTGATCAAAGGCCTGTTTCAAGACGCTGTTTTTGAAGAACGAACCATCCCGAATGCTCAAGGTAATCCGGGGATAGTGCTGATAAATAACCGTGCCGGCGCCGATGGTAAGGTGTCCCACCTCGCTGTTGCCCTCCTCGTTCCACGGCAGACCGACGGCGATGCCGGATGCCTGCAGGGCGCCGGCGAGGTAGTTGGTTTTGAGGTGATCAATGGTTTTTGGCTTTGCGGCAAAGACGGGGTTGGTGTGGTCGTCCTTGCCGATGCCCCAGCCGTCCAGGATGAGTAACACGAGGGTCTTCTTCATGTGTTTAGTATAAAGATATCTGGTCAAAAGGGCGAATGCTGTTGACGAGAGCAGGCGGTCGTAGTATTATGGCACACATAACCTATGTTTTTTCTCGTGGAACGCTTATTAACCAATAATTCGGCTCCCAAAGAATTCATGTGCGTGAAGAATTTGGCGGGCCTTTCATACTATGACGAACACTCCCTGGCTTTTGGGCGGCGTTTTGCTTGCCGGTCTCGCGGTAGGGTACCTGGCGCGCAAGTTCTTTGCGGGGACGAGCGCTGATGCGTTAGAGCAGAAACGCAAACTTCTTGCCGAAAAAGCCGAAACGGACGCGAAGGTGGTCCTGTTAGAGGCCAAAGATAAGGCGGTTGCCATTGTAGAGGAAGCCAAGCGTGAGGAAAAGGACCGCCAACAGCAGATCGCCCGCGCCGAAGAGCGGCTTATTAAAAAGGAGGAGGCGTTGGAGCGACAGCTCTACCAAGCGCAAACGCGGGAAACCCAGCTAAAAGACGAACTCACCAAGATCGCGGGCACGAAGGCGGAAGTAGCCGAGACGCACAAGCGCGCCGTGCAGGAGATGGAGCGCATTGCCGGCATGAGCGCCGATGCGGTCAGACAAGAACTCATGCGCAAAGTTGAAAGCGAATCCCGGCACGACCTTGCCGCTACG
>CAYIFE010000032.1:0-6139 GCA_964362605.1 uncultured Candidatus Saccharibacteria bacterium | reverse complement strand
GATCTAAAATGGGCATGCTCCACGGGGGGCTTTTGAATTCACTGGAAGGGGTGCGCGTGACTGCGGCGGTGGATACCTCCCGCATCCTCATGCGAGCGTTTTCAAAGATAGACAAGCACATGCGATGTTTTCATTCCTACCGGGACATGATCGCGTCAGCGCGGCCGGATGCCGTCGTCATCGCCACCCCGCCCCACTTGCACGCGCCCATCGCCATCTATGCCGCACAGCGGGGCATCCATTGCTTCATAGAGAAACCAGTGAGTCACACCGCGCAGGATGCCCGCGCTATTCAGGAAACCGCGCAAAAAACGGGGGCAAAAATCGCGGTCGGTTTTTGCTTTCGCTACCACCCGGTGTTCAGTAAGATGAAGGAACTGCTTGCCGCCGATGAAATAGGCAAGGTTGAGACGGTTGATGCTTCCATACATATTGCCGACGTGTTTAAACGGGAGAGCGGGTGGCGCTTCAGTAAACGCCTTTCCGGCGGCGGGGCGATGAACGACATCGGTATCCATCTGCTGGACTCGCTCAACTGGCTTTTCGGGCCGTTCGCTTCCATTTCCGGCAGTACGAAACATTTGTTTTCAAAAGAAGTTGAGGACGAAGCGACGGCCCGCATTGGAACGGCGTCCGGCGTCTCGGTGCGATTTTTCGCCTCATGGAGCGATCCGCGGCACCGGTTGATCTACCACCGGATGCGCGTGCAGGGGAAGCGGGGGGTCTTGGAAATGAAGGGTCAGACGCTGGAGGTGCAGGACGCGCGCGGGAATGTGCGCCGCGCATACGGCCTGCCCGATCTCTACCGGGGCGCGTATATGGACATCGGCGGACTTCCGCACTATGCCTCGCAGATGGAACATTTCATACGGTACCTCCGGGGCGCCGAGCCGACCCGCAGCGGTCTTGAAAGCGCCGTGTACGCGCAAGAAACGGTAGAGGCGTTTTATAAAACGGCGACTGACGACTCGGCGGCCGGAGCCGAAAACGCGCATGATTGACACCGACCCCATCATACTCGGAGACAACCAGTTCTTCGGGGTAAACCACAGATCGGAAGATCGCGGCCGTCAGACCGGCGAAAAGTTTAAGGAAATCCGCGAAGTGCAGGCGATGCTCCGGCATGCGGTGGATTGCGGGGTGAAGGCCGTCTTTTTTTCAACGCACCCGTCCTTGTACGCAATAGCGGACATGATGAGGAAGGATCCCGTGCTCAAAAAAGAGCTGGCGATATACGCGAACGTGCCCTACATTGCCAAGTACGCCCGCATGCTCACCGAAATGGGCATGTATGGGACGGTGCAAAAAGTGTTGAGCGGCGATTCATGGGCGGGCAAGATCTCTTTCTTTGCCAAAAGCGCGTACAATGTGCTCACGCAGGATTACCTCGCCATCACCAACCGCCTCGTTGACGCGGAAGTGAGCCCGCTCAAAGGTTTGCAGGTAAAAAGCATTTTTCTCCACGATTCATTGAGCGATCTCCTGCTTGGGTACGGACTTGCGGACGTGTTCAGGAATTTTTCCGAGTACGTGAGAAAGCGCTACGGCGCCGCCCCCGGTTTCGGCACGTTCAATTATCCAAAAATGGCACAGATGCTTGCGCACGAAGGTATACGGGACGTCATCATCATGACCGCCGTAAACAAGAGGGGATTTTTTATGAACCCGAGCCGGCAGGCGGTGGAGCAGGCGCTGGCAAAGAACGACTACCCTGTGCTGGCGATGTCTACGCTCGCGGCCGGCAGTATACCACCGCGCGAAGCGTACGCGTACCTGTTTTCCCTGCCCGCCCCGCCGAGTGTTGTCGTGGGGGCATCGTCAAAAGAACATATGGACGAAACATTTGCGATCATCAGCGGCCACCGGGCGCAACGGACATGAGAATGGTTCCCAAAGAATACCGGGAAATAAACTTTGACTCCCGCGCCGCCACCGAAAACGCCGGAAAAGTTTTGCGCGAGAAAAAGCCCTTACGCGATATTTACCGGGAGCAGTATGAGCTCATGATGCGGCTCAAGGAGAAATATTTGACAAACGAAGGCGGTGTGCTGGAGATCGGCTCCGGCGGCGGGTTCATACAGGACCTGTTTCCCGAAGTAATAACCTCCGACGTAGAACGGTTCAGCCACATTGACGTGGTGTGCGATGCCATGAAGCTGGGTGCGGGAGACCGTTCCCTCGCCGCCATTTTTGCGGTGCACGTACTGCATCACATTCCCGATCCCGAAAAGTTTTTTTCTGAAGCGAACCGTGTTCTTGCACAGGGCGGCGGCATCGTCTGCATAGAGCCGTACTGGAGTCCGCTGGCAAAACTGGTGTATACCACCATGCACCCCGAACCGTTTGATCAAAATGTCCGCGGGTGGAAACTGGAAATCGGCGGCAGGATGTCAAAAAGCAACCAGGCATTAAGTTACCTCCTGCTCCGGCGCGACAGGGCCGAGTTTCAAAAGAAGTTTCCGCAGTTCACTCTCGTGTATCAAAAACCGTTCGGTTTCATCCGGTACATGGCAACCGGCGGACTGTACCTGAAACAAAAGATACCGACTTTCCTGTTTCCGGTTCTCAAAGCGATGGAATTTTTGCTCCAGCCGTTGATGGGACTTCTTGCCTTGCATCATGTGTTCGTGTTGAAAAAAACCGATCGCGCTCCCGGTAAGTTCTGATACTATGCCTGCGCTCACTGCCGCATTGCTCGCCTACATCAGCCGCGTCTTCAAGCTGGACGCGGCCTACTGGGCAAAGAATGGGTTCTGGCTGGTGAGCCGGCGCATTGTTTCCATGGCGACGGTGTTTTTGGTCGCGGTGGCATTCGCAAACCTGCTCCCCAAAGAGGTTTACGGAACCTATAAGTATCTGCTCTCTGTTTTCGCCGTGCTCTCCGCGTTCACCCTCTCGGGCATGAACGCCGCCGTGGAACAATCCATCGCGCGCGGGTTTGAGGGCAGTTTGCGGGAGGGGTACCGTATCAAGCGAACGTGGAATCTCGTTGCTTCGGCGGTCGCGCTCGGGGTAGCCAGTTACTATGTTTTGCAGGCCAACTATGCGTTTGCCGCCGCGTACGCGGCGTTCGCCGTGCTGTTTCCGCTGTGGGACGCCTCCATGCTCTTTGATGAATATGTTCGCGCGAAAGAGAATTTCAAACGATCCGCCACATTGGATATGGTCCAGCAAACCGGCGTCTCCATCGCGCTCATCGTCGGCGTGCTGGCACTGCCTAACACGCCGCTCACCCTCGCCCTCATCTACCTCGCGGTCCAAACGGCATTTTCGGCATATTTCTATAAAAAAATAGCGAAGCAGATCCCCGCAAGCGCGGCCGATGATCCGGGCACGGTGCGCTATGCCGGGCACTTGAGCGTGATAAACGTGGTAGGGGCAGTCGCCAATCAGATAGAGAACATCCTGTTGTTCCGCCTGCTCGGTCCCGCACAGTTGGCGGTGTACGCGTTCGCCACAGCGATACCTGAACAGATGAAGGGCGTGCTCGCCAACATCGGCACCATGGCGTTCCCGCGCTTTGCCAAGCGCGACCTTGCCAGTTCGCGCCGCTCGCTCATTGCGAAGATACCCCTCCTCGCGCTCATCGGCGTTGCCGCGGTCGGCTCCTACCTATTGGTCGCCCCGTTCATCTACCGGACATTTTTTCCCGCATACCTGGAGTCGGTTTCCTATTCACAAGTGTTCGCCCTCTCATTGCTCAACATGGTTATCGCGCCGTCGGCGGTCATTTTGCAGGCGCATAAAAAAACCCGCGAGCAGTACGCGAGCAATCTCATATCGTCATTTTCCCGCATAGTTATTGTCACTGTTTTCCTGTCCGTGTGGGGCATCTGGGGGTTGGTGTTTGCCCGCATCCTCACGCGTTTTGGGGGGAGCGCGCTGGACTTCTTACTTCTCCTGAAGAGTCGCTAGGAACTCATCTCAAAAACCGGCGGCAACGCCATGGGGCGGGGTTTTTGAGATGAGTTCCAGCAGTTCGCCGTTGGTCACTGCCCGGTACCGGTCTCGCTGCTGTGCAACAGCGGCGCACACGCGCTCCAGCGTTTCCCACATGCCGTATTTTTCTATCTCCCACGAGTGTCCCCACAGGTGGAATGCGCCGCCGGTTTCGCACACGCGGTTGAACGCGCCGATCGCGAGCGATTCAAAGTTCGTCCACGCGCGCACCGGAATACCAAACGCGATGATGTCCTGCAGTTGCCGCGCGGCCGGCTGTAACAGGTGTCGCCAGAGGTAGCCCGTCGCGTCTCTTTTTCGGAAGGGGAACGGATATGCGTGGACGGTTGGGTGCATCTGGTACGCGTCGGCAAGCGGCGCGTTGCTGAAAGTGCGCGTTGTGCGCGCGCCGGTAAAACCGGCTTCCCGCGCCAGGCGGGAAACATCGGCGCTGTACGCGCCGAAGGGGTAGCAGAACATCTCTAGCGGTTTTTGTGCCACCGCTTCCAGCCAGCGTTTGTTTTCTAATATCTCTTTTCGGGCCGCGGCGGGCGCAATCTTTGTAAGATCAGGATGGGCCATGGTGTGTCCGCCTATTTCGTGCCGGCGCGAGAGTTCTTTGATCTGCGCTTCGCTCATCATCTCATCGGGCGCAAACGAGCGGGAAATATAGAATGTTCCCGTGAGTCCGTACTTTTCCAGCAGGGTAGCAAGCCGCATATCCAGCAGATGGCCGTCATCCCAGCTGGTCGTTACAAATATCTTTTTCATGTTTCTCTTTCCTCACTCCTCATTTTTTCCCCGTTACTCTTCCCTGTCGTCTCGCCAGCACGCACCAGCCCAGCGCGTGTTTGCGGTTTGCCTCACTGCGGTCAATGCGGTCGGCAAACAGCGCGACGGCGCCGCACATCCGAAACAGCGCGCTCATCACGCGCCCGATGAAGGGGCGGCGGTAGAGCCCGAACCGGTCAATGAGGTAGCGCATGCACTTGTGCGCTATTACCGTGAAAAATCCTCCGCGCTGATCCAAGGCGACAACCGTAAAATCGTTGTGCGCAAACAGATGTTGCAAACCGAAACTGGTGAACCGCCAGTAGTCGCGCGGCTCGTCATGCAGTTCGTTCATAAACGATTCGGTCACGAGCGCGTACCCGCCCGGGCGCAGAACGCGGGCGAACTCCCTGATGGCGGCATCGGGGCTTGTGAGGTCGCCGAGCACTTGAGTGCAGAGAATGGCGTCAACCGATGCGTCGGGAAGGGGAATGCGGTCGGCGCTGCCGATGATGTCCGCGTTTTCGTGTTTTTCAATATCCAGGGTGAGGTATTCACTGAACGTGAACAGGTGTTTGTATCGCGTCGTCTTACCCGCGCCCACGTCAAGAATTTTCCCGCTGATGCGCGGGGCGAATGTTCTCACCTGCCGTTCAAGCAGGTAGCGTTCCAGCTGGAATATATACATAGCGCAAACCTAAAATTCAAAGATTTTTCCCTTTGTCATTCCCGCACCCGTTTGCACGGGCGTAAACTCCTGCGGGAATCCAGTTCATCCAATAACATGCTTAGAAAGTACTGGATCCCCGGGCCTCGCTTCACTCGCCCGAGGATGACAGAGTAGTAGTTTTTAGTTTTCTAAAGATACCCGAATTTCTTCATCAGCTCTCCGTACTTGCTCTCAATCAGCGTGGCGGTTTCGCGGTCCATGTAGTTTTGCCATTCGTCGTCGCGGATGAAGTGTTTGCCCTGTTCGGTCTTGTCTTTTGTGAACGCCTCGGCGCCGTGCTTGGTTTCCTCCGTCTGCATCGCGCCAAACTCGGTGCGGCGCGCGGCGAGCGCGATGAGATCGTCGGATGCGCCAAAGCCGATGTATGTGCATACGCGCCGCAATACGCCCGGCAAGTCCTTGCGCATGTCCTCATAGGTCGCAAAAAGCACGGATTGCGTTTTCGCGCGTTCCCGCCATTCGCCCACCTGCGCGTGCCACTCTTGCAGATCCGGTTCAAAGTCGGGGATGTTGCCGCGCGTGAGGTATGTCTTCACAAATTCTCCGAGCGTCGTTTTCCGTTCGGAGTAGAGCACCTGGTAGTGGTGGTAGTACGAGACGATGGCCGAGCGGGGATCGCGGACGATGTAGATGGTCTTGGGGTATTCGTCCGGGTAGAGCGGCCATTCATTGCGGAACACCCGCGGGTGGGAAAGATCG
>CAYIFE010000031.1:3320-6152 GCA_964362605.1 uncultured Candidatus Saccharibacteria bacterium | reverse complement strand
GGAACTGTCGCTCGCACACCGCGGCGTGCTGTTTCTGGACGAACTGCCGGAGTTCCGCCGCGATATTCTGGAATCATTGCGCCAGCCGCTGGAAAGCGGAAAAACCGTCATTTCGCGCGTGAAGAGCAACCTCACCCTACCCGCGAAGTTCACCCCCATCGCCGCCATGAACCCGTGCCCGTGCGGGTACTACGGCGACGAAGAAAGGGCGTGTACCTGCTCCGCGTACGAAGTCCTGCGCTATCAAAAAAAGGTTTCCGGGCCCCTGCTTGACCGCATTGACATCCAAATCACCGTGCCGCGCATCAAGCTGGAAACCCTGCGCGCGTCCGCCGACGCCCGCGCGACCACGACCGTGATGCGCGAAACAATAGCGCGCTCACGCGCGATCGCGCGCGAGCGGCTCGCACGAGACAAGCACAAGCTCACCAACGCGGAGATTAGCTCAAAGGAGTGCGATGAGCTCGTTCAGATGGACAGTGGCGCGGTGCAATTCCTTAAAACAATGTTTGACAAGTCGCTCATCTCCGCCCGCGGCTACTACCGCATTTTGAAGGTCGCCCAAACCATCGCCGATATTGAAACGTCGCCGCGCGTCACGCAAGCACACCTTGCGGAGGCGTTCGGGTATCGGGTGAGAGAGAGCAACCACTAGTTACTAGTGCCTGCCTGCCGGTAGGCAGGGCCAGTGACTATTTTATATCCCCATCAGCGGCGCCGCTGCTTTGAGGCCGTTGTACGAAGCGCTCACAACAAAGTAGTTGCCCACCACGCCGTAGTTGAAGCTGGCGCCCTTCTGACTGCCGACCGCATAGCGCGTCGGCTTGCCGTTTATCTGGCCGTCGGTGAACGCGGCAAACACGCCGGGAGAGAAAAGGTAGAAGCGGTCTATTTGCGCGTTTTCTAACGCGCTCATCGCCGTGCGCACCTCGCCAAAATTGACGCCGTTCTTTATGCGCGCGGCCATGCCAGGCCACTGACCGTCGGCATCGTAGTAGATGAAAGTCGTGAAATCGTCTTCAAACCAATTGCCGAGGTCGCTTGCCAAAAATTGCGGCAGGAACGCGCTGAAAAATATTTTAAACGGCACCTGACTGCCGCCCTGCTCGCTCACCCGGACTTCCTGCAAAGTGCCGCCGGGGACTGACGCGCTCTGCGCTATGGTCTGCAAACTGCTCGCGATGGTCGTAAAGAGGGTGTCGGTCAGGCGCAGATCCGCCTGCTGTGGTGCCGGCGTGATGAAAAATGACTGGTGGGGAATGACGGCGACCGGCGGCGTATCAGAGGACGGCGGTGAGACCGTTTCCGGTTCGGTTGAAAAGATGAGCGGGTAGGCAAAATATGCCGCAACCGCTATTACTACGAGGACGAGCGTGCCGATGATCCAAACCATCACCTTGCCCTTGGGCTTGGGTGATTCGCTCTCTATCGTGCTCACGTTGCCCGGCTGGGTTTCCGGCCGGAACACCGGCTCTTTTTCAGATACGGGCGCCGTTATCATCTCCGGCATGGGAGACGATTCGCCGCGCGCGATGGATTTCATGTCCGTATCCATCGTCCGCACGGCTATTTCGGGAGTTGGGGGCGGAGTAAAGCTCGGCGGCTCCGGTGTGCGGCCGGAAGGCGGCGGCATGGCTGGACTGGGCGCGGGGTTTATGTTTTGACCGTCCATAGAATACCAAAAGTATAGCACGGAGGGTTCGCGGGTGCCCTGTGGACAATTTGCTACGAAATACGAATTGGTACGAATATACGAAAATATCTCCCGTTCGTACTTTCGTATATATTTGTATTTCGTAGCCTACTTGCCATCCATCGCTTTCAGCGAAAGCCCGATCTTCCCGTTTTCGGCGCGGACGATTTTGGCGCGCACAAAGTCGCCCAGTTTTACGACATCTTCCACTTTTTTCACAAACCCCTGTTTGAGCTCCGACACGTGGATCATGCCGTCTCTACCGTTGCCGAACTCCACGATCGCGCCGAATTCCAAAATTTTGGTAACCGTTCCTTCAACGATGTCACCGACCTCATAGACCTTGGTGACCGCGGCAACCAGATCGTACGCCGCCCGCGCCTTCTCATGGCCGACGGCGGTGATAAACACCTGCCCGTCTTCTTCAATGTCAATGGAGAGCACGCCGGTCTTTTCAATGATACCGTTGATCATCTTGCCGCCCGGGCCGATGACCTCACCTATTTTATCCTTGGGAATAGTGAGGGTGAGAATGATGGGTGCGTAGGCAGAGATGCTCGGCCGCGGCGCAGCGAGCGTTTTGTGCATGACCGAAAGGATCTCCATGCGCGCGCGTTTTGCCTGTTCCAGCGTCTCACCCAGAATTTTGGGAGAAACACCCGCGATCTTGACGTCCATCTGGATGGCGGTCAAACCTTCGTCGGTGCCGGCCGCCTTGAAGTCCATGTCGCCGTAGTGGTCCTCCGGTCCCTGGATGTCGGTTAAAATCTTGTACTTAAAATCGTTTCCGGCTGCGCCGGATCCTCCTTCGGAGGACATCAGCCCCATCGCGATGCCGGCGACCGGTTTTTTTATCGGCACACCCGCGTCCATCAGCGAAAGCGATGCGGCGCACGTGCTCGCCATGGATGACGAACCGTTTGACGAGAGGATCTCCGAAACCACGCGGATAGTGTAGGGGAATACGTCCGCGGACGGGATCATGTTGCGGAGCGCCTTGTTTGCCAGTGAACCATGCCCTATCTCGCGCCGGCCGGGGCCGCGGAAGGGGCCGGTTTCGCCCACCGAGTACGGCGGGAAGTTGTAGTGGAGCATAAAGCGTTTTTTACCCGTGAATTCAATGGTTTCCACCATCTGCT
>CAYIFE010000031.1:0-3310 GCA_964362605.1 uncultured Candidatus Saccharibacteria bacterium | reverse complement strand
ATCTGCTGGGCGCTCGGGGGACCGAGGGTGGTGATGGCGAGCGACTGCGTATTGCCGCGCACGAAGAGCGCCGAGCCGTGGGTGCGCGTGAATAGGCCCACTTCGGCGTAGAGATCGCGCACCTCATCAAGCTTGCGGCCGTCGGGACGCTTGTCGCGGGCAAGGACGTTGCGGTGAACCACCGCATCCAGTTCATCCTCAAACACACGGTCGGCGAGGCCGAGCAGGGCCGCGTCAACTTGCCTACCGAGCAAAAACTCGTTGAGCTCGCGCTTGAGGGCGGCGAGCATGGCATCGCGCTCACCCCGGTGGGGAACGTATACCGCTTTTTCAAGCCGCGGGGCGAGAAACTCCTGCACGAGCGCGGTGAGCGCGGCATCAGGAACCGTCAGCGGCACGTCTTCTTTTTTCTTCCCCGCTTGCGCAATGATCTCTTTCTGCCACTTCGTCAACGTGGTGATTTCCTTCTGGGCGACCTCAAACGCCTTGACCGCGTGCGCTTCCTGCGCTTCGCATCCTTCAAGCTCAACCATATTAATTGCTCCTTCGGTGCCCGCAACAAACGTAACGAGCTCAAACCCTTCGGCAACCTCGTTGTTCTTCGGATTGACGATGATCTCATCGCCGCCGACCCGCTTCATGATCTTGACGCCGGCCACCGGCCCGTTCCACGGAATGGAAGAAATGCCGAGCGCGGTTGAGGCGGTCAAAAGAGCGATGAAGTCGGGGTCATTTTCTTCGTCAACCGAAATAACGGTGACGACCACCTGCACGTCGCGCCGGATCCGGTGATCAAAGAGCGGCCGGATGGTGCGGTCAATGATGCGGCCCGAAAGTACGGCTTCTTCTGATGGGCGGCCTTCGCGCCGCACATAACGGCTACCGATTATTTTGCCCGCGGCATAAAAACGCTCTTCGTAATCAACGGTGAGCGGAAAAAAATCCACCTTCTTGTCCTCACCGCGCATGACGACGCTGACGAGCACCACCGTCTCGCCGTACTTGCCCAAGACCGCGGCGTTGGCCTGCTCGGCCAAACGGCTCACCTCAAGGGTGAGCGGCCGGCCGGCAAATTCGGTCGTAAATTTCTTGCGTTGCAGATCCATGTATTAATGCTCTCTTATTTTGAGCAAACTTTTGGGTATTTCTTCAATGGGGGTGAAGTTGTCCGCCGCTTCCTTGAGCTTGCCGGAGGTGGTGCGGGAAAATGCCACCACCTCCACCACGCGACCGCGGCCCCACTTCAGATAGTCCACCAGCGGCAAAAAGTCCCCGTCGCCGGTTACCAAAATAATCGTATCCAAAAACTCGCACATACGGATGGCATCCACCGCCATGCCGACATCCCAGTCGGCTTTCTTCATCCCGCCCGGATACACTTGGATGTCCTTCTGGCGCAGTTCCAACCCGGCGCCCTTGAGTGCTTCAAAAAACGACGCCTCTCGCCCGGGCGTCCCCGCGGGGACGACGGCCGGCGCGATACCCTCTACGCCCTCCGATTTAACCACATAAGCGATCGCGCGGATGAGCTTTCTGCCGGCCAACGCGTGGCGGATGAGTTCTTTGTAATTGACGCGCGAGTTATGCAGATTTTTCGCCGAGTGGTAGAGGTTTTGGACGTCTATGAAAATTCCTACGCGCTGGTCTTTGTATGTGGTCATGCGGCAGTGGCTATTTCTTTAACTCCAGTTTTTTAATGAGCGACTGGTAGGTTTTCGGCTGTGAGCGGTTGACATAGTTGAGCAGCCGGCGGCGCTTGCCGACCATCTGCAGAAGGCCGCGGCGCGAGTGGAAATCCTTGGCGTGCTTTTTGAGGTGCGCGGTCAGTTCGTCAATGCGGCGCGACAGGAGCGCTATCTGGACGGGCGTTGATCCGGTGTCGGTCTCGTGCACGCTGTGCTCGGTGATGATCTTTTTCTTCTTTTTGGGGGTAAGCATGGTAATTACTTCTTCATTTTTAATATTATCCGTTTTTCGGCGGGTTTGACCAGCTCTATTTTGAACTCGTAGGTTTTGCCCAGTTCCAGCTGTTTTTTCATCTCCTCCACACTGCCGAACTCGGAGACGTGGATGAGGCCCTGGATCTCGCTGTCCAGCCCGATGAACGCGCCGAAGGGGTTGAAGCGGGTGACCGCGGCGCGCACCACTTCGCCGGCCTTGTAACGCTCGTCGGCGGTGAGCCACGGGTCGGGCTTGAGCGCCTTGAGGGAAAGCGACACGCGACCCTCTTTAATCTCAATGATCTTCGCCTTCACCGCGTCGCCTATTTTTACTATCTCCTTCGGATTCTCTATGAGTTTGTGATCCAGCTCGCTAATGTGGATGAGGCCTTCAATGGAGGGCTGATTGGCAAACTTCATGAAAGCGCCGAAATCGGCCACGCCGGAAATGATGCCGTCAACCACATCGCCCACGCCGTACTGCGCGAGGAGCTCTTTGGTATTTTCCTGAACGATCTCGCGCTCGGAGAGGATGAGCTTGTTGGCGCGCGGCTTGAAATCCAGGATCTTCACTTTCAGCTCGCTGCCGACGAACTTCTTGAGCTCGTCCAAGATTTTTCCGCGGTCGCCGTCTTCCACGCGCGGGTAGTGGTCCGGCGCGAGCTGGGAAACGGGGATAAACGCGCGCACCCCCGAAAGTTCGGTGAGCAAGCCGCCTGAATTCGCGCCCGATATGGAAACCGCGACTATTTCGCCTTTTTCCTTGAGCTCTTTGATCGTGTCCCAGTTCTTCTGCACGCCGGCTTCGGCGAGAGAAAGTTCCACAAACCCTTCGTCATTTTCAAAATCAACTATTTTTGCCGCAACTTTGTCGCCCGGGTTGAGTCCCTTGATGATCGCGCTGGCGTTTGAAAACTCAACGCCGTAGACGATACCCGTGCCGAAAGGCCCCAGGTCAATGTAGGCGGCTTTTTTTTCTTTATACATCAGCGCGCCCTCCACCAGTTCGCCGGTTTTGAGCATCGGTATGCCGCTTATTGCCCTGCCGAGCTGGGTCGTCGGGGCGCTGGGTCGTTTCACTGCATTCATGGCGTTTTTAGAAAATGGCGCGCTCGGCGCGCATGTGGTGGTGATTATAGAGGAAAGGTGCCCCCCAAGTCAACGTGGGGGTGGCCCTTCCCCTTCCCGCTCGGGAGACCGCTCCGAGGCCGCTAGGCCGGTCTTAGTCTCCCTCAGGCAGGGGAAGGGCCTCGAAAAAGATGTGGGCCGGGAATATTGTCGAGGAAGGCAATGGCTTGACCATTTTTAAGTAATTAGTGATAGGAAAACAATGGATTGGTTTTAAGAAAGGGCTCCGGCCGCCACAGGCG
>CAYIFE010000030.1:0-6197 GCA_964362605.1 uncultured Candidatus Saccharibacteria bacterium | reverse complement strand
AGTTCGCCCCAATTGATTGAAAGCGTTTTGTCCTTGATTTCGGGGTTAGAGCCGAACTGTATCGCGATGCTGTGGAATTGTTGGTAAGTTGGTGATACGGTTGCGCCGTGTCGTTTTCCGTTGTATTATTGGCGGTAGTTCCTCTACATACAGCAAAAGACATGATCACCCTGGGTACAGAGATCATTTCTCTCCGGGATCGTTTTGGCGCCCCGTGGTCGGAATTTGCGTTCATGCTACGCTATCCCGATTGGAGCATTTTACTGCACTCGCTCACTTCTGACGTGATTGCATGTGATGAAAAAACGACCAATCGGATATTGGCCGGCCGAGTTACAAAGCGAGATGCGCGCAGTTGCGAGAGCAGTCGTTTGATGATCAGAAATACAGATGATGACAGACGTCTTTTTGAAGATGTCTCCGCGAAGGTACATCAGCATCTGGAAAAAGCAAGCATCACGACGCTTCTCCTGATAGTCACCGATCGTTGCAATCTCCGTTGCGTCTACTGTTTTGAGAATCTTCAGAAGTTTTCTAAGCGGAAGTCAATGAGTTTGATTAGGATGAAGGAAGCAGTAGACCATTTTCTCGGTTTGGATAGAGGAGAAAAAACGATCTTCTTCTACGGCGGTGAGCCGCTTACCGAATGGGAAAATGTCAAACAGTGTATCCAGTACGTGCGTACGCGCCACCGAAACAGGAAAGTCAATCTGCAAATCACGACGAACGGAACCGTCTGTCCGGAAAGATTGATTGAGTTCTGCAAACGGCATAATGTCGGTATTGCCGTTTCCATTGATGGTCCCGCAGAGATTACGAATGCCACTCGGCGTTCCCCGTCGCGCGATCTGGATGTTTTCCAGCGATCGTTTCAGCTTCTGTGTGATTGTCGCGATGCCGGCTTGAAATACGCGGCTCTATGCACCATCTCGCACGAGAATGCAGGGCATCTGGAAAAGATCATAGATTTCTTCATTGCTGAAAAGATCACCGGCTTGGCGCTCAATCTTAATGTGAGACGCGCAGGTGAGTCCATCCAAGAAGATTCCTCTTTTTGGGACGACCTTGGTCGCCGAATGGCGGTTCAATACCAACGGCTTATGGCTAATGGTGTTTTTGAACCTAGGGGACTCTCTTATTTAAGAGGAATCGCAGAGGGTAGATTTACGGTTGCCGAGTGCGATGCAGGATACCGAGGTCAAATCGTCGTTGATCCGGAAGGGCTCATTGGGCCTTGCCAGGCGTTTTTGCACAACCCTGACTTTTGGATTCCTATTGATCACAAGGCGAATATAAGGTCTTATCCTCTTTGGTTAAGATTTTCCCAGGGAACTACCTTAGAAATCATCTCTTGCAGACATTGTCCTTTCGTGGGAACATGCAGTGGGGGTTGTCGTTACAATCGTAACGATTTTGGGCAACCAAATCCTAACTTCTGTTGTTACATCCGTTCTTTTCTGTACCACACACTCACCAGCCTCGAAAGGAGGTGAATCCCATGAGGCGTCTCAGCGCGAGAGCGAAGGTCAGGAAGCTGACGGGGCGTTTCAGAGCTCGTCGTAGCGCATGCGAGTGCGCAGCAAACACGTGCTCGAAGTGCGCCGCGCGCAAGCGCGATCCCCGCGTCAGCTGACGGATCTCGCTCCGGCCACCCTTGAACGATTTTAGGGGTGGCCGCTTAAATTTTTAGGATGCTATGCTTTTACCATGCGCGAGTATGCGGTAGAGGCGGTCGTGCTTGACAAAGAACCGGCGGGGGAGCAAGACCTCCGGGTTTTTTTGTATTCGCCGGAGCTCGGCAAGATAGCCGCGAAGGTGAAAAGCGGGCGCAAAATAACTTCAAAACTTGCGGGGCATTTGGAGCCGCTCTCAATCGTAGACGCGCGCCTCATTGAGAACGGCAGTTTTCAAATAGTGGACGCGCTTGCGCGCGGGAAGGTGCATGCTCGGGCCCTGCCGGTGCTCGCCCTCCTCAAGGAGGCGGTGCTGGAAGGGCAGGGGGACTACTACCTCTGGCGCCTCATACAGGATGAGCATATTTCCGTGCGGGATGTGTTGGCCGCGCTCGGGTTTGACCCGGCGCATGCGACGTGCGGTTCGTGCGGAAGCCGCCATCCCAGCCGTTTTTTCTATAGAGAGCTTTTATTTACCTGCGAGCGGTGCATGCCCTCACCGGCAATTTCGCGCGCCTGTGTGGCATGGTAGCGCCGCGCGCCGTTGCGCGAAGCGTCCCGCGGGCGCTATACTCTAGCCATGTCGCTACGGTCAGTTTCTTTTTTTATTGCCGCCGCGCTTATCGGCACGCTCATTGCCGCGGGCATTTTCTTTTGGTATCAGGGGCGGGCCGCGCGCGGCCTCTCGCTTGAGATCACCGCGCCCGATCGCGTTGCGGTAGGAGAGCCGTTTGAACTTACCGTGCGCATTGCCAACGATTCCTCAAGCGTCTTAAAGGACGCCCAGCTCATCGTTGAGCTTCCGGAGGATACGGCGCTTATCGGTGAGGAACTTGATAAAACATTTGAGACCAAAACGCTCGGTACCCTCGGGGAGGGGAGCATCACCGAGCAGTTGTACCGGTTCATCATCCTCGGCGGTGAGAACAGCGTTAAAACCGTGAAGACGACGCTTGTCTACCTTCCCTCGGCGCTGGGTTCGCGTTTTGAGAAGAGCGCGACCGCCGATATCGCGGTGAGCGGTTCCAGCGTTGATTTGGACATATCTCTGCCGCAGAAAATTTTTAGCGGCGAACAGCTTGAGGCCAAGGTATCCTACAAAAATGTTTCGCAAGCGATGCTCAAAGATGTCCGCATACTCATGGAATATCCGCCCGCGTTCAGCTACCTTTCCAGTTCGGCAAAGCCGCAGGCGGGCAATGCCGCGTGGGATATCGGCGATGTGCGCGGAGGCGCCGGCGGCGATATCACCATCAAAGGCCAGCTGACGGGGGCTGATGATGCGGTATTTGAATTTAAGGCCGTGCTGGAGGCTAACTTTGACGGCAACAACTACACTATCGCGGAAAAGACCGGCGTGCTCGCCATCGCGCCGTCGCCGGTATCGCTCTCCGTTACCCTTGCCGACGATGACGCCATTGTCTACCCCGCCCAGATATTGGAATACAAAGTTTTGTATACGAATACAACCGATGTCGGTCTGAAGGACGCGGTGGTGAAGGCGAAACTTTCGGGCGAGATGTTTGACCTTGCCACCCTCTCAAGCAATGCGTTCTTGAAATCCAGCGACAACACCCTCATCTGGAACGCGGCGAACACGCCCGCCCTCGCGGTTATCGCGCCGGGGGCGAGCGGCGAGGTTGAATTCCGCGTCCGGCTCAAGCAGGCCTACCCGATAAAGCGGTTAAGCGACAAGGACTTCATGCTCCGCGTTGAGGCGTCTTTAGAGTCGCCGACCGTTCCGTATTTTGTGGACGCGCAAAAAACGGTGAGCACGGCCGTTTTGGAGAACAAAGTCGGCGGCATGATAGCCGTTGACGCGAAGGGATTTTTCCGCGATGCGGCGGCGGGGGTCATCAACAGCGGTCCGTGGCCGATGAAGGCGGGGCAAACCACGGAGTTCACCGTCCACTGGTTTATCACCAACTACGCGACCGATGTCAGCAATGTTGAAGTGCGGGCGTTTTTGGGAGGCAACGTGAAGTTTGTCGGCGTGGTTAAAAGCGACGCGAACATCAAACCAGAATACAATGAGAACACGCAGGAGGTGCTCTGGACGCCCAGCAGTATTTCCGCGGGCAAGGGGGTGCTCGGCAAGCCGCTGGAAGCGGTGTTCAAAATAGCGGCGATGCCGGGCATAAACCAGGCGGGCGCCCCGATGGTCCTCTTGCAGGAAACGCACATGAAGGCGACCGATGAGTTTACCGGCACAGATATTGCTACTTCCGATCAGCAGATCTCCTCGGGTTCTCTCTATCTTGACGATACTACCGTGACGCCGTTGGAGGGGACGGTGATGCCGTAGGAGTAATCGCGAATAACGCGAATCAGAGAGGTAATAACGCGAATGAATACAGAGAAGGAAAATAACCGGATGGAGAAGATCGTGTCGCTATGCAAGCGGCGGGGGTTTATTTTCCCCGGCTCTGAAATTTATGGAGGGCTAGCAAATTCTTTTGACTACGGGCCGCTGGGTTTTGCACTCAAAAATAATATCAAAAAGTTGTGGCTGGATCGTTATGTGAACGGGCGTTCGGACGTGTTTGGTTTGGATGCCGCGCTCATCATGAACCCCAAGGTGTGGGAAGCGAGCGGACATCTGAAGGAATTTGTTGATCCATTAGTGGAGTGTAAAAAATGTCATGAACGGTATCGTGGAGACCAGTTTCCAAATGCCATTGTAATTGCCGGAAAATCCGTTTGTCCGAATTGTGGTGGTAACGAATTTACACAGCCAAAGCAATTCAACTTAATGCTCAAAACATTCCTCGGGCCAGCCGAGGAGCAAGCCAACATTGTCTACTTTCGTCCCGAGACCGCACAGGGGATGTTCGTCAATTTCAAAAATATTTTGGATACGATGAGGCCCGATCTGCCGTTTGGCATCGCGCAAGTAGGCAAGGCGTTTCGCAATGAAATAACGCCGGGCAACTTCATTTTTAGGACGCGGGAGTTTGAACAGATGGAGATTGAATTTTTTGTGCGGCCGGAAGAGGCGAGCGGAAAGTTTGAGTATTGGAAAGACGAAATGATGGAATGGATGAAATTGGTTGGCATTGATATGAAAAAGGTGCATGAGTTTGAGCAACCGGAAGGAGAGCGAGCGCACTACAGCGCGCGGACGATTGATTTTGAATACGACTTCCCGTTCGGGCGCAAAGAGCTCTACGGCCTCGCCAATCGCACAGATTTTGACCTCAAGAATCACAGCGAGAAAAGCGGCATTGATTTGCGTTATCGCGAAGAAGGGAGCGAGCCGTTCTATCCTTATGTTATTGAACCAACCTGGGGTGTAGACCGCACCGTACTTGCGCTTTTGGACAGCGCCTACGATGACAGCGATCCCAAGCACGTCGTGCTCAAACTAAAACCCGCTCTCGCCCCCTACAAAGCCGCCGTGTTTCCGCTGCTGGCAAATAAACCACAGCTCGTCCAGAAAGCTCAGGAGATCTTCAAGTCATTAGTCATGAGTCATAAGTCATTAGTTCCCGTCGTTTACGACGGGCGCGGCAACATCGGCAAGCGTTACTACGCACAGGACGAAATCGGCACGCCCGCGTGCATCACCGTTGACTTTCAAACATTGGAAGACGACGCCGTCACCATCCGCGACCGCGACACGGCCAAGCAGGAGCGGGTGGGGGTTGGGGAGCTGGTAGAGATTTTGACGAGAAACGACGGAAGATAGACGTCGTCTCACTGATACACAACCCCATGAGTTCCTATCTCAAGGAACAGCACATGGTTATCGGTGAGGAAAATGAATGTTATCCGGTATGCGTGAATGACGGAAAAGGACCACGCGGTATGTTGCGCGCCGTGCAGTTTGTGGGTTTTTAGGCGGGGTCGAATGGATTTTTGCGGAAAGTCGCTTCTCGCTCTCGTGCGGTTTTCTTAATTCGCTCGGGGAGTTTTCGATACTGTTTTTCAAATGTTTGCGTCGTCTCAACAATTCTGATGCGCATATCCGTTTATCGGAGGTCGGCAAGCGAACGGATGATCCGCGTTTTCCCTTCCCGATAGTCGCGCAACGCGCGGCGCACCGACGCATCAAGCCGCTCGGCCGCTTTGCCGCGCAGGTGGTACACGGGAACCACGCGTTCAAGGAGTTTGCGGTATTCGCGCAGCGGCAGGATCACCACACCGCCTTTTATCTTTTCTTTTTGGATTGTAATCGTACTCATTGAGGTCAATGGTATTCCCCCCGCGAGGGAGTGCCATATGTATCTGAACTTATGCATTATTATAACCGTCACCGTTTGCGACCGCGACACGGCCAAGCAGGAGCGGGTGAAGGTAGGGGAGTTGGCCGCAAAATTATTCTTCTAAAATCTGCGGTTTGAGGCGTATTGCTTCCTCGGAGAAAAAGCTTTTGAGTTGGACAAGGGTTAGTGGGGCAATCATGCGCGGTAGCGCGTCAAGAAAGCGCGCCTTGGCGAGTTCGCTGCCGAGGGTGAGCGGATCGAGGGTGAGCGAAAATTTCCTTCGGACGAGATCGGCGATGCGGGCTATTGTCATCTTTTT
>CAYIFE010000029.1:0-6315 GCA_964362605.1 uncultured Candidatus Saccharibacteria bacterium | reverse complement strand
AGGTGCGGCGGGCGCACGCGCAAAACATCTTTCTTTTGAACGGCCTGCAAAACCGCGCGTGCAAATGCGTTTGCGTCGCCGACGGGCACCACAAAACCGTTCTCGCCGTTTTTAATCATCTCGGACGCGATGCCGACGTCGGTTGCGACCACCGGCGTACCACAGACAAGCGACTCCACGATGGCGAGTCCGTATCCTTCATAGTCGGACGCGGCGAGAAACACATCTGCGCTCTTGTAGTATGAAGCGACATCATCGGTCCACGGCTTGAACATAACGTGTTTTTCAAGCCGCAGGTCGTGGACCGTTTGCCGAAGGTTTTTGAGCTCCGGCCCCTCTCCCACTATAAAAAGCAGCGCCTGCGGGTACGTCTGGCGCACCTGCGCGAGCGCACCGATGGCAATGGATGCGTTTTTTTCGCGCGTCAGGCGCGACATGACCAGCAGGATGGGCGCGCGGCCGGGATGTTCTCTGTGCAGGTCAGTTTTTATCGGGGCGCACGCGAGCTCCTCTGCATCAACAAAAATAGGCAGAGTCGTTGTCGGCCGCGCGGGGTAGCCGTGCGCGATAAGCGACTGCGCGATACGCCGTGAAACCACGCGCAGACAGTCGGCGCGGGCGATGACGGCGCGCGCGACGCGGACATGCACCCTGTTCTTCACTGAACCTCTGCGAAAGTAGGGACTTGCAACATCCGTATGCACCTGGACTTGCAGGGGGACGTGCATGCGCCGCGCCAAAAGAACGCCGACGAGCCCCGTTTCAAACGGATCTTGGGAGGCGATGCGCACATCCAGCAAATGCTCGCGCCAGCGCGCGATGATGGCGCGGCCGGCGCGATACGCCGCAAAAAAGTACAGCAAACGTAACCGCGGGCAGACCGGGTGTACAAAAACATTGGGTGCGATTGCATGCGTTTTCGCGCGCTTCCTTGCAAAGAGCACGATGCGCAGTTCTGCACAAAACGCTCCGTAACCCGCCACCCTCCTCTGCGCGCGCGAACCCGGTGCGAGCAGATTCGGATCCGTAGAAAAAAAGAGCAGGTACATGAGGTCAGTTCTTTTTGAGCACCATGAGCCAATCGTGGCGGAACCACGGCAGGATCACCGCCGGCATCCAGAATAACGTTCGCAGGATGGAATTTTTGAAAAACCTGCCTTTGTAGAGAACGTGTTCTACGGAAAAGGCGTCCATCGTTTCAAACGTTTCCTGATGTTCGCGCGAGAGCAGTTTTCTTACCGCGGTTGGCGAGTAGGGGCGGATGTGGCTGAATGTATCCCAGATCCGCCGGCTCGGCCACTCACTGCCGAGCAGTAACACGCCGCCCGGGGCGAGCACGCGGGCAATTTCGCTTAACATCCGCAGCGCATCGGCGGGCGCAAGGTGCTCAATTACGTTGACGCAGTACGCCCCCGCAAAACCGCCATCTTCAAACGGCAGTTTTTTAACGTCGCTTTTTACCGCCTGCGCTCCGCGGTTGCGGGCTTTCGCCAGTAACTCGTCGTTATCGTCTATGCCGATGAAGCGCTCTTTGTCCTTGACCAAAAAATCTCCCTGGCCGCAACCGACGTCAAGCGTCTTTTTTCCTTTAAAAAATAATTCTACGATCGGTTCTTTGCCGCGCACGTGCAGAGCGAAGATGCGAACATAGACAAACAGCGTAGTCATGTGTGTTAGGAACCGAGCACTGCCGCGAGCTCGGAAAACATCCGTTCACCGGAAAAACGGGCGGTTGCCGCCCGCGCCGCCGTGCCCAGCCGCCGGTGCAGGTCTTCCTTTTGTAGCACATCCGCGAGCGCTTTTTCAAGAGCCGATGCGTCGTCAAAAGACACGAGCAGACCGTTTTCCCCGTCGCGCACTATTTCCAAATTGCCGCCGACGCGCGTCGTTACCACCGGCAGACCGTGCGCCATGGCCTCGAGTATCTGGTGAGAAAATCCTTCGTAGGCGGTATTGAGCGCAAACACGTCGGCCGCCGACAGGTAGCGGTGAAGTTCGTTTTTGGGGAGCGCCCCCGTGAAACGGATCGCGTTTGCAACAGGCATTGCGCGCGCGTATGTTTTGAGTTCGGCCTCCTGCGGTCCCGAACCGATGATCACCAGCAGCGCATCGGGAATACGTTTTTTGAGATCGGCAAACGCCTCCATGAGAACGGTAAACCCCTTCCACGGCACGAGCCGGCCCGCAGAGACAACAATGCTCCCGGTGAGCTGAAGCCGTTCCCGCGCATGGACGCGATCCTCAACTTTTTCCGGCACCTCCACCGCGTTGTATACGACCCGGATCTTTTTCTCGGGGACTCCCCAGCCAACCGCGATGCCTTTCAAATAGACGCTTGGCGCGATAACCATGTGCGCCAGACGCACCGTCCACGCCTGCAACATGCGCAACAGTTCAACGCGCAAACCGTAGCGGCTCTTTTGAAAATCATCCATGAGGTCGGTTACGCCGAACCGCTGTGCGCCCTGCTCCCACGCGTAGTCGCCCGTCACGCGCACAAACGCGCGCTTCCACGCAAGCCGCGCGGCGAGTACCGCAAAAAATCCCGCGCCAAACGATGCGTCCGCGCAGAGAACGACATCCGCGCGGGCAGATAGGGTAAGGGCTTTGAAAAAAAATACGCCGTGGCGTAGCGGCTTGGGCAGGCGGCGGGAAACGAAATGCGCGCCCGGCCCGCTCCCACTGCCGTACGCCAACACACTGACCCGATACCCGCGAAACGGCAACTGCTGTGCCACCAATGCGCTGTAGCTGGCCGAACCGCCTATGTCCGGCGGAAAAATGCCGGTCGCTAAAAGCAGGTCTTTGAGCGGCCGCGCGGAGGAAAATATGTTTCCCATCTGCTCGGCGATCATGCGCCAATCGTACTTCTGTTCAACGAGCGCCCGCGCGTTTGCAATAATCCTTTGCCGCAGTGCATCATCTGAAAGAACCGCGCGCATTTTTTGCGCCACATCATGGAAATCGTCTGCCGCCGCAAAAAGACCCGTCTGTCTGTCCGTCAAAAAATCGGGAATGCCGCCCACGCGCGTTCCTATGACCGGCACGCCCGCCGCCATCGCTTCCAAAAAAGAACTCCCCAGTCCTTCCGAACGCGACGGGCGGACAAATACGTCCGCGCGCGCAAGCAGAGCGGGGATATCATCGGGCGCGACGTGACCGGCAAAATTGACGCGGCCACTGATGCCGAGCTCTCCGGCAAGGGTCTTCAGGTCTTTTTCTTCCGGCCCGTCGCCAGCAATGACAAGTCTGTACGAACAATCATCTGTCGGTGAAGCAACGAGTTCGGCAAAAGCCCGCAGAAGGATGTCTACGCCGTTTTTGCGCACCAACCGCGACGTGGTGATAATAACGCTTGTTTTTCCTTCTTGTCGCTTGCCTGCCCCGTGGCGAAGCTGTTCGGGGTCGCTTGTCGCTTTAAATCTCTCCACGTCCACTCCATTGGCCACCACTTCAACCGGACAGCGCGCTCCGTGCCGCCGCGCAAAATCCGCGAGGTATGCGCTTATCGCCTGCACGTGATCCGCGCGCTCAAATATCTTCCGCCACAGCGGATAGAACACGCCAACGCGCTTCAAAATATGTTTCTCGGTGTCCCCCTCCTGCAGGGTGAGGATAAACGGAATAGAGGGGTGACGCAGTTTGAACAACAAGGCCGCGACTCCCGCATACGCGGCCATGATCGCCCAAATAGCGGTAAATGGCTTTTCGCGATGCACTCGCTCGGCGGCGCGCCATGCCAAGAGTATGTAGCGTAGTTTCGCAAAACCGCCTTTCCCCCGCCCGACGCGAACAACCGATACTCCCTCCATCGTCTCCTGTGGCGCCCATGCAGGGTTGAACCGGTGGGTAAAACAGGAAAACGAAAAGCGATCGGCAAGCCGCTGGGCGATATGCGCCGTTGCAAGTTCCGCACCGCCGACCAGCGGCGCGTAGGCGAGGGAAAAAATGGCAATATGACCGGATTGTTTCATACCGTGTTATAGCATAATGTTATCCTAAAAGATAAGTTCTAACATACCGCTGGAAGCGCCTTTTGGGAGACCGTTTCGCCCTCGTGCCTGCCTGCCGGCAGGCAGGCCTTCGGCTGATAACGAGGGCTGCACTTCGCTTTTAGTCTCCCATAAGGCGCTACCAGCGGCGCATCGCGATAAAAAATGAAAAAAGTTCTCTATCTGCTTACCGGATCCGACGTGGGCGGCGCCCAGCGTTACGTGTTTGACCTCGTCAAACATCTGCCGCGCGAAGAGTTTACGTCAAAGATACTTTTCGGCGGTTCCGATGCGCGCTGGCTTAGTAACCGCGTGTCGCCGCTTTTTTTGTACAACGACTGGTTCGCGGTCTTTGAGCTCATAGGCATATTCAGGCGGGAGCGCCCCGACATCATACACCTCAACAGCTCCAAAGCGGGCGTGGTCGGCACCCTCGCCGCCGGAGTGTATAAATTTCTCCTCACCCTAAACCCCAAACCCTATACCCTATACCCTCGTATTGTATTCACCGCCCACGGCTGGGTTTTCAATCCGACCAATTACCTGTCGTTTCCCGTCCGAGGCCTCTATATCCTCCTCCACAAAATAGCCGCGCGCATGCAAGATGCGATCATCTGCGTTTCGGAGTACGACCGGCAACTGGCCCTGCGTTGCCATATCGCGCCGGAAGCAAAACTGCACGCCATCCGCAACGGCATTGACTATACCAACTTGCACTTTTTGGATAAGGTTTCCGCCCGCACGGAGATTTTGAAACGTTTTCCGTTACCCGTTGCCAATTACCAGTTACCAGTCACTGGGGTATGGATCGGTTCCATCGGCCGACTGGTCAAAGAAAAGGACTACGGAACATTCATCCGCGCGGCCACGCAAATCCCAAACGCATATTTTTTTATCATCGGCGCCGGAACCGAACAGAAAAAGTTACAAGTCCTATGTTCTACGTTCCCTGTTTCAGATCGTATGTTCTTCGTCCCCCCGACCGGCACCGATGCGCGTATTCTCAAGGCATTTGACCTGTTCGTCCTCTCCTCCATTAAAGAAGGATTGCCGTACACCCTGCTGGAAGCCATGGCCGCGCAGGTGCCCGTGGTAACCACGCGCATCGGCGGGATGACCGAAGTTGTCGGAGACGGTGAAGCGGCGTGCGGCGCTATGGTGCCCGCCGCGGATCCGCATGCGCTTGCCGCGGCCATCACCGCCGCTCTCGCGCACCCCGATCAAACCCGGCAAAAAGCGGCGCGCGCAAAACACAAAATTATCGCGGAACTTAACGTTGAAACCATGACCGCACACACCGCACGCTTGTATGCGCGCTTGTGAGGCGCCGCCGGGGGACATGCCGCCTCCCCAACCTCCTCTCGGGCGGGCGCTCCGGGCCGCTAGGCCAAGTCTTACCCGTCCTGCGAGGAGGTTGGAAAGGCGGTGTCGATGATCAAAAACACGGCTTCGCGCTCGGTCTCTTTTTGTTTTTCAAAACGCGCATCGCTTTGCAGGTAGGCGTACATCTCCGGATTTTGCCGCTTATCAAGAATGAGGTACTTCGCGTTGAAATCGCGCACCAGAGATGCGTGCGTGTCTTCAAGCATGTCTCGCGTGCACGCGCTCGCGGGACAAACCTTGTCGGTCAGTTCGCCGGATGAAAGGAAGTGAAACCGCCAGTAGAGAGCGCGATCGTACTCGTACTGGAAGATGGGGTCCAGCCCGCCGACATAGTAGTTCTTCTGATTCCAAAAGAACAGCGGCGAAAACTGCGCCCAGTTGAGGTTGAAGACGATCTCTCCCGACTCGCTGTTTTGCGCGAGCCACTGCCCCGCTTCGCGCAAGCGGTCGGGCGGCGATGCAGACACTGTCATGCTCCGCGCGGTCTTATAGCCGGAGAACGGCACCAGGAAAATGAAGACGGCGGCAACAACCCCCGCGGCATATTTTTTTATCGCGCGCACGCTGGGGTGGGTCAGTTGGGGCACGATAGAACTAACCAGCGTCGCGATAGCGATAAACCCAAATGCGGCCCAAAAGTCATAGCCGCGGCGCGCGATAAACACGGACACTAAGAAAAACAGACCGGAGAGGGCGCTCGCCGACCACAAAAACGTCAGCTGGTGCGGCGGCACTTCGCGTCGTTTTTTCACCGACACCCAAACCAGGAGCGCGAGCATCGCGGCCCAGCGCATGAGAAATGGCAAGAAATTGGTAAAGAGAATGGAAGCGCTCAAGGGAAAATTCTCACTGCCGAACAAGAGCGGCGCGCTGCCGCCTTTTTCAATCGTGTGCTTGATAAATTTAATGTAAAGAAGTTTGAGCGCGTTAAAAGGTTCTG